>CP065955.1:2240000-2424983 GCA_016126655.1 Aerococcaceae bacterium zg-1292
TGGAATTCGCCATTGTCCACCGTGCGCATGTCCGCTAAACACTAAATCATAATGGTACATGGCTACTTCACGAATCACTTCAGGTCGATGCAATAACAATATTTGTAGCGCATCACTATCTTTTACTTTTAACGTTTCACTCATCAGTTGGGTATGTAACGCTTTAAATTCCATATCATCAACACCGTTCAACTGCAAGGTTGTGCGCCCTTTATGAAACAGCACTGCTCGATTATCTAAGACTTCAATACCTATTGCACGAATCAATTGCTTCACTTCTTCACCTTTATGCGTATAATATTCATGATTGCCAGTCACATAGTACGTCGGATAATCTTTTGCTACCCCGGTTAAAAAATGCATCGCGTGCCCTAATGGCATATATTCATCAACAATATCACCCACTAACAATACGATATCTGGATGCTGCTGAGTAATCATTGCTAACAAATCTTTTTGCCTTTCACCATATAAATTACTGTGCAAATCCGTAATGACCACTGCACGTACAGACTCCTTCACTTTCGGATGGTAATAACGATAACGACGAATCGATAATCGATTATCAACACCCCCTAAAACAAAGGCTACCCCCACTGTAATTGTCAGCCCACCAATTGACAACAGCCATTTTTTCACTTGAATCACCTCATCATTATCTTACATGAATATACCTTGAAAATAAAATATAGGCACCGAAATAATCTTCGACACCTATCAAATCTACTATTAATGTCCGTATTTATAAGCGCCATAATAGATTGCACTGACAAATACCGCACCGCCAATAATATTACCACAGTATACCGGGATAAAGTTCATGAGCAAACCACCCCACGTAGCACCGCCTTCAAAAATAGCTGCGCCAATCACAAAGAAATTAGCGACACTATGTTGAAATCCAATGGCTACGAAAGTCATCACCGGAAACCAAATTGCAAGAAACTTGCCTGCATCTGTTTTGGCACCGTATGTCAACCATAAAGCTAAGCCAACAAACCAGTTACATCCGATACCTGATATGAATGATTGTAATGGTGTTGCGGCAATTTTCGAACTTGCTACCGCTAATGTTTCTTCTAAATACACACCTGTTGCTGTTAACCCCACGACATGTCCGAAGAAATACGCTACAAACATTGCACCAACAAAGTTTGCCGCGGTAATGACGAATAAATTTTTCACAAAATCGATTGGGCGAATCTTACGATCAAACATCGCAGCTCCTACCGCCATCATATTACCAGTCACTAATTCGCCACCGCCCAATAAAATAACCATTAAACCGACAGGAAATACGCAAGCACCAATAAATGAAGCAAAGCTCCCCCACTCATGCGCCACGGAAGAAATAACACGTACATACGCTAAATATCCGAGCGCAATCATCGCGCCACCAACAAAACCTAATAATAATTTTGAATGCAGTGGTTTTTGTGTCTTCTTGTATCCCATTTCAATTGCCTTTTCCATAATTTCTTCTGGTGTATGCATCTTTTCACGCTCCGTTCATTTTTTCACAATACGACTCTATTATAAAAACAATTGCTCATTTTTTCAATAGTATTCACAAAAAAGACAGTGAAACACTGTCTCTATAATTTCACATTATTATTTATCCTTCGTCATCAATACTACACACTCGATACTCGTCGTCTGCGGGAACATATCGACCGGCTGCACATAGTCCAACTGGTACCCTGCCTCGGCAAATAATTTACAGTCTCTGGCACACGTTGCCGGATTACAACTTACGTATACAATCCGCCCAGGCGCTTGCTCAATGACGCTGTCGACAAATTGTCGGTCAAGCCCTTTACGCGGCGGGTCTACGACAACTGTATCAAAACGAACACCCGCTTCATTCCATCTCGGCAACACATCTTCTGCTTTACCTACTTCAAAGGTGACATTTTTGACATAATTATAGGCCGCATTTTTATTCGCCATTTCTATCGCTTGTGGGACAACTTCCATCGCATAGACATGTTTAGCACGCTGCGTTAGAGGCAAAGTAATCGTCCCAATACCACAATAGGCATCCAGTACAATTTCATTGCCCGTTAGATTTGCTGCACGAATCGCTTCTTTATATAGCACTTCTGCTTGCGGCGTATTCACTTGATAAAACGAATGTGCAGAAATAAAGTAAGTATAGCCTAACATGCGGTCTTGATAATACATTTCTCCTTCAAGCACTCGACTACTTTCGCCCATAATCACATTGGTTTTCTTGTCTTGTCGGTTGAGGACTACCGATACCACTTCAGGCAGTTGAACCATTATTTCTTTAGCGATTGCTATTTCATTCGGCAGCGATGAGCCATTAACGACTAGCACCACCATCATTTCGCCGGAATAATGCCCACGCTTAACGATAATGTGGCGGACTTGCCCCGTATGATTGACCTCATCATATGCTGAAACATTAAACTTTCTTAACACATTGCGAATGAGATGCACGGCACGGTCGATTTCCGGATGTTGGATATGAAAATTTTTGACCGGTACTAGGTCATGTGTGTTTTTTCTGAAAAAACCAGTCTCTAATTTACCATCAATCGTCCGCACAGGAATCTGCGCTTTATTACGATACGCCCATGGATGTGGCATCCCTAATGTCATGCGTACTTGCGCCTGCTTAAAGCCACCAATTTTACGAAAGGCTTTGCGCACCGTTTCTTGCTTAAATGCCAATTGTAAGTCATAGCTCATATGTTGCAATGCCATCGTGCCAATTTGACGCCCCACCACATCAACCATTTCTTGACGGTCATAACTAGGATTTTCAATCTCAATTAGACGAGCGAAGCCAAAATTTTTCCCTACTTTCATCACTTTCGCATGAATGATTTCGCCTGGAATGCCGCCCTCGACAAAAAAGGCAAAGCCCTCTACTCGAATAACGCCTAACCCTTCTGAAGTTAAATCTTCAACTAAACCAACTATTTCTTGATTCTTTTTAAATACTTGTTTCATCAACTGTCCCTTTCCATGCTTTTGTCCCTTTTAGAATACCGTAAAATGCTGGTAATTACCAATATTTAATGGGAAAGTCTGTTAAATAAATCCAATATTCCAACACTTTAAATATGAAAAAATCATATCTGACTTTTGTTTTTCACTTGCGACAATTATGCCGTTTCTCTTGTTTTTTAACTTAGAATCGCATTTGTAAGTTGAAATAGAGAGGAGGAATAACATGTCCATAGAAGTCTCATTTTCTATTAAAATCAAAATTAAACCGTAATACTATTCAGCACTATACATGCTACATCATGACGAAAAGAAAAGATAAAGTCCAAATCCTTTATCTTATGAAATCAGCCGTCAAGAATTCGCAGCATGAAATACACTGAGCAAACCATTTGATTTTAATACACAGAACAATGCAGCAACTCTTGATTTTTAAGAGTTGCTGCTTTTTTACAGATAATATATCAAATATCCGCAAATTTAAATTGACTGGTTTAACACAATTCATCCTATCAGAGAATACAATCTAATTACCCAAAAGTAGACTAAAACTAATCATCCATCTTGATTTTTCCACTTTAACTACTCTTATTCATTTTCTAATTCTGTCAGCATCGATTTGAATGGACCAGTAACAAGCGGCACATCGATTAATTCAAATGACTTAATAATCGTTTGCATATTACCGTAAAAAATGGGTTCCTTCTTCTCCTGAAAATTCAAGTAATTCCAACAAAATTCACATACTAATTTATGAAAAACATTGGTTTGAGGGTCTGTCGTTACAGCTTTTATTTTTTTAATGTAGTAATGCGCTAAATGAAATTCATTACGGTATATACACATCAAAATAAAATTGATTAAGATAGTTAAAATGATTACTTGCTTCTCGTCTTCCATCGTTTCCAAGTCTTCCATCATAATATTACTAATCATCGTGTGGTTAGCCTCTACACTATATATAGCCATAACATTAGCAAACAGAGATAATTTGAATTCATTCCAGTTTTCAATATCGAAAATTTTGTTTTGGATTTTCATTTTATCTTGTTCAGCGAGAGATCCTACCTCATTATTTAATACCGCTAATAGTACAGTTGTTAAAATGTTTAAAATTTGTTGTTCCTCATTCGTCAGCTGTAAAGTCGAGACTTGATTTTTCAATCGGTTTAAAGCATCAATATCTAATGCATTATACGCTTGAAGGATTTCTCGCTGTTGTCTATCAAATTCTGAAATCCCTCCACTTTCACGATACTTTTCGTAAAAATAAGATACCTTAATGCCATGCAATTCTAAAATATCAAATAAATCTACTGCTGTAATTCGATGATTGCCACGCTCAACTTTCGAATAATAGGAAGTCGTTAAAATATTAGCCGCCATTTCTTTTTGTGTTAATCCCATGCTCCGGCGATAACTCTCTAAAACTTTACCGATTTCCATAATATTCCACCTCATTTTTGTCAAATATGACATTTGAATAATACTTTTAAAATTATATAGTATGATGCTTTTAAAATCAACGAAACGAGGAAACTATATGAAACACTTATTTTTAAGATTTTGGCGTGACTTTGGCAAAGTATCCATCATCCTTTTATTTATTAGCCTTTGCAATATCAGTTCGAATTTTATGCAGGGGGCCGTACTCAATGATTTAGTCAATTTAAATCTATCGCAGTTTACTTATCATATCATCTTATTATTTGCCGTATTTATGTTGTTATTAATTTTTACCTATGCACAAATTCGGTACCAAGCATTTGTCGCTCAGAAAATTGTTACTACTTTACGATCAGATATTATGGATTCGATTTCGAACATTCCATACGCTACATTCCACGAGCGGACAAGCAGTACCTATGTGTCTTGGCTATCGAGTGATATGCAACAAATGGAAGAACGAGCACTTGACCCTTTTTTCAATTTAATCGCTGGATTTTTATCAACAACTATCTCAATTATCGCCCTGCTCTCGATTCATTGGTCGCTAATCGTTCTCACGTTAGTTGAAGCGCTATTACTTTTGAATTTACCAAAAATATTTCATCGAGAATTAGGGGAAAAATCGTTAAACCTCAGCAAAGAAAATGAGCGATTTATTTCTAAAGCAAGTGATTATCTTTCTGGGTACGATACACTATACGTTTTTCAACGCTTACCCTATATACGCAAAAGAGTAGAAGATGATTCAACCATACTCGGTCATTCAAAGCGCAGTTATGCTAAATCCTACGGAAAAATAGCTATCGCAGGTGGTTTCGGAAACATCATCTGTCAAGTTTCTATCATGACATTAACCGGATATTTAGCTTATAACCAGCACATCAGTATCGGTATGATTTTAACAGCTGGCGGTTTAGGTTCGACTATTTTTAACACCCTCGGGACATTAAGTCAATATATTGCCACCATCCAAAGTGTCCAACCAATATTGGATAAATTCAACGCTTTACAGACGTCCAATCAGCCAACTAGTACAACTGTAGACCAAAATCAAACAACATTTTTTGCACTCAAAGATTTAACCTACGCTTATGATGAAAATATTATTTTGCATAATCTAAATTATACATTCGAGAAAAATAAAAAATACGCAATTATCGGAAAAAGTGGCAGTGGTAAATCTACCTTAGTCAACATCTTAACCGGCAAGCTCAACAATTATTCCGGCTCAGCTCTATTCTTTAATCAAGAAATAGACACTGTGTCTAGCCGAGATATTTTCGATAAAATCCTTTATATCGACCAGAATCCACATGTCTTCAATGACACCATCCGCAATAATTTAAGTTTAGGTGATACTTTCTCTGATGAGCAATTAATTAATGCCCTCAAACAAGTGGATTTAGCTGACTTACTGACTACTTTACCCGATCATTTAGATACATTCATTGGAGAAAAAGGCATCTCTCTATCTGGCGGCCAACTCCAGCGCATTGCGCTCGCTCGAGGACTACTCCGTAATCGAAATATCGTGATTCTAGATGAAAGCACCTCAAAATTGGACAAAAAGACTGCCTTGCAAATTGAACAATCCTTAATCAACAATGACAACTTATCGGTTATCATGATTTCTCATCATTTAGATGACACAATTCTGCAATCGCTTGATGGCATCTTATCTCTATAAATATAATATGCGTAGCGATTTCACTCATCGCTACGCATATATTTTGGTTTACTTGGGCTGACTTGACGTCCACTTCACAAAATGCTTTAAATGCTTATTGTCCTCCAGCACTTTTTACTCCAGAAGTTCAAGTCAGTACAGCCTCGCTCTTACTATAAAACATTCTATTTATTTGCTTGTTTTGATACTTTGAATTTTAATTTAAACGCAATATCTGTCGGAGACAACAAGGTGACACTCAAGTGAATATTCGCCGATTGCGCAACTGCTTTTGCAATTGACAAGCCCATACCACTACCACCCGTCTCTCGACTGCGTGCCGTATCACGGCGATAGAAACGGTCAAATAATTGTTTACGCTCTTCCTCCGCCATTGGTTCACATTCATTGCGAATCCACAATTCATACGTGTCCTTGTGAAAGGCTATTTCAATCGGTTTTTCACCCACTTGATATTTTATCGCATTTTCTAGTAGAGATGCGACTAATTGTCTAACGCTGACTTCATCCGTATATAAAGTCACCGTTTCCGATATATCCACCGCAATAGTTTTTTTATTTTCTTCTGCTAACGACTGCATGTCTTGAACAATTTCGTTAACTACTTCATTCAAATGAATCGTTGTAAAATTAAGCGTCGTTTTTCCCTCATCAAACCGAGCAAGTAGCAACATCTGTTCGATCAAGTTATTCAATCGTTTAATTTGATTACGATTACTTTGCGTCCATTCATTTTGAGTACCGAGCATTTCTAGCACATCATTATTCGTCGATAAAACAGCCAATGGAGTTTTAATCTCATGACTCGCATTACTGATAAATTCTTTTTGTCGTTCAATATTATGAATTAATGGCTGAATAGCACGTTTAGAGAAAAATTTCAGTAATAAATAGACGATAATCAATAACGATGCAAAAATCAATGACGATAAAATCGCAAAATGGACAATGGTTTCCAACTCATGAAACATATCAATATAAGTCACCGCCACCCGGCCATCATGCAACGTCCGTTTGACAAAGCGATACGACCCTGACCAGCCACGCTCTTTTTCTTGCTTCAATATTTTAGTAGAAAGTGTTTTGGTATTCACCTCGAACGTCTCTTCATTCCATCCGACCACCGCTTCGGCAATATTGCCTACATTATCGTAAATAACATAAAAATAATTGGTCAGCTGCCTAGTTGACTTTTCGGTTCCTAGCAGACTATTGCCAGAATCCAACCACTTTTCAAAATTTAAGGCACCTCGACGTAATCGATCCTTTGACGTAGGCGTTTCAAAACTTGTTTCAATATTGGCTAACCCTAATTGGATATCTACCGCATTCATGACACGTTGTTCTTCGAGTTGTATATTTTGCATATAATTAAATATATTTAACAAGATAAATAAAATCAGCATTACCGTTGAAAAAGCGCCCATCGAAACAATCATAAAGCGCCGCTTCATTTGTCGAATCATACATCAACCTCTAACTTATAGCCTAGTCCACGCTGTGCGCTAATTTTAACATTGGAACCTAATTGCTGTAATTTTTTTCGTAGCGATGAAATATTTACCCACACGACATTAATTTCCGCTTCAGACTCTAATCCCCAGATTCGGTCCATAATCAATTCTTTTGATAATACTTGATTACTATTTAAGAAAAACATTTCCATCAGCTGAAACTCGCGGTTATTGAGTGATACTTCTTGGCCATTAGCTTGTAATAAATAATTACTGCGGTCTAAAGTGACATCACCAACGGTCAATGTATCCGATACATAGACCGCCGGACGTCTTAACATCGAACGCACTCGTGCTAATAATTCCGGCGTATCGAACGGTTTCGTGATATAATCATCTGCACCTGAATCCAAGCCTTTTACCTTATCTTCCAATTGATTTTTTGCTGTTAATAATAATATCGGGGTTTGCACATCTCGCTTGCGCAATGTATCCAATACTTCTAACCCTGTTTTTTTCGGCATCATAATATCTAAAATTAACCCATCATATTCTGCACTTTCTGCATAATACAAGGCATCTTCACCATCATGAACCACATCTACTTCATAATTGTGGTGTTTTAAAATAGCCGCTAGCGCTTTTGCTAAATCTTTTTCATCTTCTGCCAATAATAAACGCATCCCAAACAATCCCCCTTCTACACTATTCGTATGCTTCAGCTTATCTTACTGAACTAAAATGAAGTTAAAAATATAAATTCTTCTATCAATATATTAGCCATTATTACGTAAAAAAATTTCAATTCATCATAAATTTTCTTATTCATCGTCCCAAATAATCCGACCCAAACACTATCTCTTCGTTGCCTTATTATACCAAATTTTGTTATAGTGTGTACACAAGCAGTCACCTTAAGTTTTTTATTATTTTTATACGAAAGGACAGGTAGGATGAACCATCTAACCAACAGTATTCGACACAAATATCTAACAGAAAACAGCGGTCATGCATTTGACCATCTCTTGCGCGTGGCACATCTAACACAAACCATCGCAGACGCATCAGATGACCAGAACTATTTATGGATACTCGCTTTACTCCATGAAGAATTCGATGATAAATTGAATCACGCACAGACACATGATTGCTTCATTGAACAATTACATGACTGGCAGGTTCCTGCTGACTACTTTGATGCTTTGATACGGGATTTACCCACCATTGGTTTTAAAGGTGGCTTTACCATCCCAGAACGTTCTCACGCCGCTCAACTAGTCACCGATGCCGATATGCTGGATGCTATGGGCGCTATCGGTATCGCACGAACCTTTCAATATAATGGTCAAGTGAAGCACGCCCCTTTTTATGACCCAGCGTTAGCGCAGATTACCTTAGATTCTCTTGATGAATACCGGCACAAACAACGGAATGCAATTGCACATTTTGATGAAAAACTATTACGATTAAAATCCTTTATCCAAACAGATAAAGCAAAAGCCATTGCCGAAAAACGTCACCAACGCACCCTACAATTTGTCACTGACTTTTTCGATGAATTGGCAGAGTCTGGCGTGGATGTTAGCTTGCGTTTTGATTATAAATATTATTAAAAATACAAACATTGTCGTGCACAAAAACTGTCACTGCTATTATCTTACCTACACAAAAATTGACCAGCACTACCAAAATCGTAGTACTGGTCATTATCTTATCCACCTATTTATTTCCTACTAAACCAGAATATAATTTTGTACTGGCGAAGACAAATAATTTTTCAACTAAGGTTAGGAAGACAACTGCCACTAGTGTCGGCATCAGCCATGACAACCCATGCGTTGTCATCGGAAATGTCGCTGATAAATCTGTCACATACGGTAATTTCACACCGAATGAGGCCAACAAATCAACGATTGGTAACCCTACTGATAAGAAAGCAGCAACCACATAAACAAGACGAGAATAACGCACCCAATCATGTGTCACCCCAAGGACAATTAAGACTAACGCCACTGGATAAATCACTGTTAATAATGGCACCGAATAAGCTAACAAGTTATTCAAGCCAAAGTTAGCCATTACAAATGAAAAGACACTCCACACGACAACCCATGCTTGGTATGATAATTTTTTACCAAATAATGTATGGAAATACTCACTACCACTCGTAATTAATCCTACACATGTTGTTAAACAAGCCAAGGTAAAGATAGCTGCTAAAAATACTGCACCAAATTCACCGAATGCTAAACGCATCGATTCCGATAGGACAAATGCACCATTTACAGCCCCCACAAACTGACCAGAGGTCACCATCCCGATTGAACTGAGCATCGCGTATACTGCAAACAATACTACGCCTGCCAATAACCCAGCTTTCATCGTATAACGTGTCACTGATTTTTTATCTTTGATACCAAAATTTTTAATTGCCATACTCACTACAAACCCAAAATTCAACGCCGCTACCGCATCCATCGTATTGTACCCTTCTAAAAATCCTTGGACAACTGATGCGTTTTGATAATTGCCAACGGGTGCCGCCACTTGTTTTGGTAAGAAAATCACGCGTAAAAACATTAAGGTAATCATCACTAATAAAGTCGGCGTTAAGTATTTTCCAACACGCTCTACTAATTTACTCGGTTTTAAACAAATCCACATTGCGACACTGAAAAATAGCGCTGTATAAACAAGACGAGCAACTAGTGGATTAAAGCCAACGGGCAAGTACGGTGCAATCGCCATTTCAAATGGTACACTCCCCGCACGTGGAATACCTAAACCAGGACCAATCGATACGTAGATAGCTGTCGTAAAGATTAATGAAAATAATGGACCCACACGATTAGCTAAATGACTCAAGCCTTCTGTCTTCCCTACCACAATCGCTCCTGCTACAGGGAAGACAACGGCTGTAATCGCAAAACTTAATAAAGCAATCATGGTCATTGAACCTGCTTGATTTCCTAATAATGGCGGGAAAATCAAATTTCCTGCTCCAAAAAACAATCCAAAGAGCATGATACTCACTTGTAAAAACTGACTACGACTTAACTTTTCCATTCTAATTCCTCCTCATATTCTGGTTCGCTTAAGTCCCCTCGCCGTCTATCTCACAAAATCCTCCGGCGCGTTTTCACTCACCAGAAGTTTGTTCCTCAACCCGAGGCAGAACACCCACGCTCACACAGTGCCTTAATCTCTCTTCCAAAAAAACGAAAAAATCCTTTGTCACGAATGACAAAGGACGAAATTATCGCGGTACCACCTTTTTTTCTTAACTCAATAAGCTCTCTAACATCTATCAATGTTGGGTAATGATAACGCCTACCACCGCGGCAACTCTTACTCAGTTTCAGAATTGCATTAGAAAAAGGATTTTCAACTCACTTCACTGTAAGTTCACACCAACCACTTACTCTCTGAAAGACTCCACAAGCTTACTCGTTTTTTCATGTTTTTAGATTAGATATTTTTAATACAATGATAATAACACTTATCAAAGCATCCGTCAATAGTTTTTTCGAAAAAATATTTCATATTTTTTTGCTGCTTGATAGCGGTGTTTTAGAAAATAGCACGCATTTTTATTCATGCCTACCTGGTTTATAAACACTATATTACCAGCACTCAGGAGTCATTTGGTTCAATTCAAGTGTCAAACAAAAATACGTATACGCACCATTAAGCTTATCCATGGAAATTCTTATCGCTTTTTCATTCAAATGATTCCATGAATCACCTCATCGTACACATTTAGTACTCAATATCCGTCACCCAACGGTGCCGTTTAATATCCACATGGTCTGCATCTTTGAATATGACTCCTTCATTCATCAATAACATCCTTTGATTCACAAAATGTGGAGCCAATCGCCCCGCCGCATTCACTACTCGGTGACAAGGAAAGTTGCCATAGTATTCGGACATACTCAATATTTTGCCAACTAAGCGTGCATTTTTCGGGCGATTAATTAATGCCGCAATCTGCCCGTACGTTGCCACTTTACCCACCGGTATTTCTGTTACTACGGATAACACTTCATAGATTAAATCTTCCGTTAAAATTTTTATTGCCATATTGCACACGTTAAACAGCAGTCAACTGGATGTTGACATTGTCGCTACTCTGCAATAATTTTGCGACCGGGCAACGCGTTAAACTGGTTGCTAATACTGATGCTGCTTCATTTGCATCTAAATGCGGCATTTGAACAGTTGCAGTGACAAAAAATTGATAACCCGGATTATCTTTTGCTAAATCAACCTCAACTGTAACAACGGTTTGATGCTCATACCCGCGCCGTTTTTCTTCGGCTTCGATGGTAGCATTTAGGCAAGTCGCCAACGATAAGCCAAGTAATTGCTCAGGATTCGTGCCCGCATGGTTTTTCATCGGGCTGGATACAGTTACAGATAACCCATTTGGTTCATTGACATAAGACACACCTTCAATACCATCTTTGTTGATTACTTGCGTATGGTAGAGTGATTGATACTCCATTTGTTACACTTCCTTATTTTGGTTCCAAGTCGCTGAAATGTCACCACTTCACAAATCGCTTGGAGCGCTACTGCTCTCCGGCGCACTTTGCTCCAGTGGTCCATTTCATACCGCTCCTTGTCTCACCATGTTTTATTTTGGTTCCAAGTCGCTGAAATGTCGCCACTTCACAAATCGCTTGGAGCGCTACTGCTCTCCGGCGCACTTTGCTCCAGTGGTCCATTTCATACCGCTCCTTGTCTCACCATGTTTTATTTTGGTTCGTTCAGCTTGCGCTTAATGTGATAGAGCGCTCGCAAAACTTGTATTATTATGAAGTGTAACACAATTTTATTCGTCTTTTCATATGTTTCGCTTCAAATATTCAAGTGCAAGCAATAATATTGTCCGTGCATATTAATTCCTTTATACTAGCAATCATAAAGGAGGCTTATGTCATGTCAAAATTATTATCACCCGCAATTATCGGCGGTCTGACACTATTCAACCGCGTTATTATGCCACCCATGTGTATGTATGAGGCGAAAAACGAAGATGGCAAACCAACACCATTTCACTTTGCTCATTATGGTATGCGTGCCATTAGTAAAGTTGGGTTAATTATTCAAGAAGCTACTGCCGTTGAACCTGATGGCCGAATTACCAAGCACGATTTAGGACTATGGAATAACGAGCAAATGGAAGTGATGAAACAACTCGTTAACTCGATTCACTATCTCGGTACTAAAATCGGTGTGCAACTCGCTCATGCCGGTCGCAAAGCTAGCGACGCTCAGCACCCGTTAAGCCCAAGCGGTATTCCCTACAGTGATGCATACAACAATCCCGTTGAAATGACAACAGACCAAATACGAGCAACCATCAAAAATTTTGTCGAAGCTGCTAAACGAGCTGCTAATGCCGGATACGATATGATTGAAATCCATGCCGCCCACGGATACTTGAGTCATCAATTCTTATCACCATTAGCTAACCAACGTACTGACCAATACGGTGGCTCGCTTGAAAATCGTTACCGTATTTTACGTGAAATTATCGATGGTATAAAAAACGCCGTAGATTTACCGATTTGGGTGCGTATTTCAGCTGATGCTTATGACACAACAGGTCAGCAAAATAGCATGGCTGATTGGCAACAAATGGCTCACTTTATGGAATCACAAGGTGTTAAAGCTATCGATGTTTCGACAGGTGGTATCATTGATTCAAAACCGACCATCCCAGTGCACGCTGGCTACCAAACACCTTATGCAACTAAGATTAAAGAAGCTGTCTCCATTGATGTGACTGCTGTCGGATTAATTACTGATGCTGGTTTGGCAGAATACATTTTACAAACAAATCAAGCCGATGCTGTAATGGTTGGCCGAGCTCTGTTGCGCAATACCAATTGGCTAAATGACGCCGCTAACTCGTTGCATGATTATGATTTTGAGCCTTTTAATCCTTCTTATCAAAGAGGTCAACAGTAAAATTGGTCGCGTACACAACAGGTTAGAACGTAAGAAAAACCTCCAAAAAGCCTGATGCAGTAGCTTTTTGGAGGAGTTTTTACTGGTTTTGGTGATAAAGAAATATTATTCCTGCATTGTAAAATGAAGCGCAACACAAAGACACGTTCATCTAATATACCAAAGTCGCAACAACAGTATAATGATAAGAAAATCATACCAACAAATGCTACCACAAAGCCATCCCACCCTCCCCTTTTGAAGATCTGACGAGCTATCATCTGCTGTAATTCCTATGCATTTGGGAGAAATCGTTCTACTATCTCTCATAAAATCAAGCAAGGAAGTGTACACAAGTCAAACAAGTGAATAGTAAGAAAATTTACTGCGCACGGTACTTCGTTGATATCGCTCAAAATCGTTATTTTGAAACACGAGAGAATAATTACTACTTAAAATCACATGCGCCTTCTTATCTAACTATACAGTGTCAATGAAAGCTCAAATTTAAGTTCATAGTGTAGACAGTTACCTTTACATCTATAATTTCGAACAACCGGAAGAAATCATAGCTAGCACTAAATCAATCTATAACTATGTTCATTAGGATTATGGACTTGTCTAATGCAGTGTGTATTCGCAGGAGAAGAAAGATGCGTCCGTCATCGAAAACATCTTGAAACTTCGATTGAAGATAGACCAAACACAATCGCTATTCGCTTGTCATTCCACAAAAAAGCTGCTCGAGCTAGCTCGAACAGCTTATAAAACAACACGGTAGTAGTATGAACAAGTTATTGTATTTTATTACCAATTAGCGAATAAAATCTCTCATCTCTTACAACTATCTTATTCATTAGTTGGATGAGCTGTTCTTTTGAGTTTCAATGCCTCTATAATGTCATCTTGCTGTTTATCAAGGCTAAAAAATTTTGTTACGCAGTATGCCATAAGTATCATGCCACACATTGGAATAATACTAAACAATAAACGGATCATTAATAAAGAGGTTTCTGATTGAACAGCAGTTGCTCCAGTATACCCTGCTAGGCCTAATAATATACCTAGTAAAGCTGAACCTATACCACCTCCGATTTTTGCAAACGCTCCTCCCAATAACCCAACAGAACTATCTAAGCGAGCAAGTCCAATATATTCATTATAATCAGCCATTTGTACAGATAAATTTGCTTGAAGTGAAACAAACGGAAACTGACCAACTCCAGATATAAAAGCTCCTAAAAGTAAAAGAGGAATATTTTTCCCAGCAAAAAAGTACAACAGGTAACCAACAGCACTGATAATTGCACCTCCTGCAATCATTTGAGAGACTGAGTATCTTTTCATTAAAAATGGGAAAAACAGAGTCACGGGGAGAGCCAAAATACCGATAAACTGAATAGTACTATACAGAGCAATATCCCCTACAATATATGTAAAATAATATGTTGCTGCATTCATACCAATTACAACATTGTAGAATCCTGCCATTCCAGCTGTTGCCCAAGTATACTTATTTTCTTTCAGCATATCCAATACATCTTTGAAAGTTACTTTCTCCTGTCCACTTGTTTCATCTAGAAAAGGATCTTCTTTGATGATAAAAAATCGTCCTAAACCTATTACCAATAAAGGGAGAGCATAGATTAGAATCAAAGTCCTCCAACCTTCTGGACCGGTTGCTAATTTAGCCATCATGATAGGAAAAGAAACAGAAACTATTATCCCACCAATCATAGTCAATAATCCACCATAGATACCAACTTTAGCAATTTTTTCATTATCATTGTCAAAGGCTCGAATCATATAAGGTGTTTGACTAGCTAAAAGTAAAGTTGTAAACATTGAAAAAACCATGGTATACATAAGAAAAACCCAAATAGCCTTGACGGTCATACTCCAACTAACCGGGGTATAGAATAAAGCAAGCGTACAAAGCCAAACTCCTACAATACACCATTCATACGGACGACCTTTCCCCCATTTTGTTTTTGTATTGTCAACAATATATGAAGCCACAAAATCTGTCACACCATCAAATAACTTACTAATCATTATCAATGTTCCGACAAGGGTTGCAGGCATATTCAAAGTATCTGTACAAAAAATCATCAGGTAACCTATAATAATAGTATTTGCTGCAACAGAGATAGCTCGACTAGCCCATCCTAAAGTCTTAATAAAACCAATTTTTTCCACTTGATTCTTTTGAGTTGAAGTGATATTTTTCTTAAACATTTCGCTGACCTCCACATCTCTTTTTAACAACTGCTAAAAGGCGCCCAACATTATCTTTTAACCTGAGTATATTAATTTCTCCCTTTTGAACAGCCTCTACTATAGGCTTGGTATAGGTATTATCTGTCGAGCCAGGCGTTAACCAAGCGTTACCACCAGCAACCGCTTTTACAATATCAACGGTGTCATACGAATTCCAATCCGTCATAATAAAACCTTCGAATCCAAACTCTTTTCTAAATATACCTTGTAGTAATTCTTCATCTTCTGCTGTAAAAACTCCATTACAGGCATTATAGGCTGTCATGATAGAATCCGGTTTATGAATGGACATTGCCAATTCAAATACTTTTAAATATATTTCTCTGAGAGCTCGCTCACTGATAAAACTATGATTACGTTTACGAGAAGATTCACAGTTATTTGCAACAACGTGTTTATAACAACTTGAAATACCATTTTCTTCTAACCCTTTCGCATGGAATCCTGCCATGTATCCTGCTAACAGAGCGTCTTCACTATAATATTCAGGGTGCCGGCCATTCAGTGGATCTCGATGAATATTCATCGCAGGAGCTAGAATCATTTGAATATCTTGCTCTTTAGCTTCTTTGGCAATGACCTCTCCAACTTTATAAGACAGATCTGTATTCCAACTAGCACAGACTGTATTACTGCATGGCATACCAATATTAGGGGTATGAACATTGACCCCATTATTTCCATCAGCGACAGCATAGCGTGGCAAACCCCTATTTTTTAAACGATAAATCCTTCCCGCCTCTCCCGTCTCATGCATTCCCCAACCTGCAGAGGCACAGACACTGAGACGTGCAAGTTCTTCAACAGTATAATCTGAAACTAACCGAGTATACTGGTTTTCCACTGCGGTAAATTTTTGACGTATTGCAGCAGGAGTCAGTTTTGTGTAGTCTTTTTTTTGACCAGAATTTTCTCCTTTAGGAAACTGATTCTTTTTCTTAGATAAAACGTCAATTTCTATAGGGGGGACCATATAATGATGCGACTCTTGATAAATAACCGTCTCAGGAACTGTTAAAGAACCAACTACTCTTGTTTGTTGAACATCAGTACCGACTAAAATGATATAGTCTCCTGCTTCTAAAATCCAATTAGCAGACTGACTATCGAAAGATGTCAAAAGTTCCTTATTTATAGTTAATGTCAACACTTGACTGTCACCTTTTGACAATAATTTTGTCTTTGCGAAAGCTACAAGTCGCTTGCTTGGCTGTTCCAGTACCCCTTCAGGAATAGATGCATATACCTGTACAATATCCTTACCTAAACAATCACCTGTATTTGTAACAGTTACCAATAAACGTCCTTCATCATACTGAATCTTCCAATCAAACTGTGTATAAGAAAGCCCAAATCCAAAAGGGTAAGCTACTGGTTTACAAAAGGTCTCAAAATATCGGTACCCAACATAAATATCTTCCTCATAAAAAGTATCGATAAAATAAGGAGAATCTGCTTTTGCTTTTGGCTCTCCATCTGAAGGTTGATAGAAATTAAGGCTTGAAGGGTAATCAAAATAATCTAAGGCCCAAGTATCTGGTAATTTAGCCGAAGGACAGATACGTCCATCTAAAATTTCAACCAGTGCTCTACCACCAAGCATACCCGAAAAACCACACCAAAGAGCAGCATCAACCTGATATTTTTCAATCCAAGAAACGTCCATCGGATAACCCGAGTTAATTATCACAATCAGGGATTCCGAGCTCTCTCTAAGTGTTTTTAATTGTTCTTCTTCCTGCTCTGTTAAATAATACTCTCCCGGTTTTGCTTCATTATCAAAATTTTCTCCCGAAGCCCGACTAATTACCATAAGACCAATTGGAGCCTCCGAAGAGCGAGTGAAGTCTGAGTATTCGTCAATTGCTCTTCTTAAATTTATCTGATAACGTGGGTTTATTTTCCCAGCACCCACAGCAGCCATCCGAAACTGATTTTCATTTACAATGTGTAAAATACTGTTTTTATCAATTGGCAAGAGATTATCCTTATTTTTCAATAACACAATACCTTCTCTAGCAGCTTGTAATGCAATAGTATCGTGTTCTTCATAACTAGGATTGACCGAAGATTTCGGTTTCGTATGAACAATAATAGTTTGTGGATCCATTTCATTCCCATCAACATCAACATACCCTTCGACCAAGAGTTCATAATCTGTATCATACTCCAAACAAATATCCCTGAGAGGAATTCCAAGCATTTGCACACCACCAGCATCTTCGATACTGGTCAGTAAAACATTGGGTACTGGAGTATTTTTATAGCTAATCTTGCCTTTAATGGAAAGATCCATCTCTTTAGTAAACCTAGTGACCAAAGCACCCGCAAAACCTTTTTCTAGCATATAATATTTCCCATCAACATCTTCAATATCGTAAATCAATTGGTCCGCGTTATTGATTTTCGGTTTTATCAATCGACGATCTTTAATATCAATGGTCACGTCCTCC
Organism: Aerococcaceae bacterium zg-1292; assembly: GCA_016126655.1. Lineage (GTDB taxonomy): Bacteria > Bacillota > Bacilli > Lactobacillales > Aerococcaceae > Globicatella. Next base: position 2,258,258 of record CP065955.1, read on the forward strand.
CCATTCGCTATTTGTAAACACGCTTTAAGAACATCTTCAAATTCAGGAGCACTGCTAATTAAAACTGAAATGGGAACTGCACTCATATATTGATAATTTGGACCGTCAACCACGCCTGGAAAATACTTATTAAAGAATTCTAAAACTTCTTGATTCTCTAAAAGTATGTGCATTGGGACATCTAATGTGTATTTTTTCATGATACTCTCCTATTCAAATCTCTCTTTTCCAACTCGACCTAAGTAAGCGAGACTTGGCTTGACCTGCCTTTTCTGATTGTCTCGATTGACACTAATTAAGCCAAATTTCATGCCAAAGCCTTTTTGCCACTCAAAGTTATCTAGGAGACTCCAGTATAGATAGCCGATTAAACGAATACCTTCCTTACGACAGTGAGATAACTCCTGAAGGGCTTCATCGATAAATCTCATACGCAAGCTATCCTCCTCTGTAGCAACTCCATTTTCAGTCACTAATAATTCACCATTAAATTCCTTAGCAACTTTTCGAACCACATTAGCAATGCCACTTGGATAGAATTCATAATCCATCTGCGTTAGTAAACTATTTTCTGGGGCTGATACCGGTCCCTGACCACTAATCATTATTCGAGTATAATTTTGCACTCCAAGAAAATCATCCTTTTCAATAGATGGTAGAAAATCTTGAAATTCTTGTTGCCATTTTTTCTCCGCTTCTATTTGTGCTTCATTGGAATTATCTACTACCTGAATATCATATAGACTCAGAGTTAAACCAACTTTCAATTCTTGATGAACCGCCTTTATTTTTTCTCGTGCTTTCATATGTGCCAAGCGGATCACTTCATTCCCATAGTCAGTTCTCATTGAAAGAAAAGTTTGAGCAGTTTCTCCTTCTGGAAAACCAAGAATCATTCTTGCTTCATCTTGTTCTTTTTGCAATTGTTCGGAGAACCCTAAATTTAGCCCTACTTGTGGATCAATTCCCATCTGTCTCAAATACATTTTTACAACTTCTGCAATTTGAACTCCCATATTGGCTTCATTGATAGTGCATATGTAAGTTAACTCTGATCCCAATTCCTTTGCTATGAATTCAGCATAATCAGCAAAATATTTTGCTGTGATAACATTTTCCCATCCACCTTCACCAATAAGCCATGCAGGGCTAGAAAAGTGATGTAATGTGACAATTGGTTCAATACCTTGCTTCTTACAATAAGCAATTACATCACGATAATGTTCTACTTCCTTCTGATTAAATTGTCCCTTAATCGGTTCAATTCTAGCCCATTCAATAGAAAAACGATAAGCATTTAAGCCAGCTTCTTTCATATAGTCAATATCTTCCTGATAACGATGGTAATGATCACAGGCCGCTAAAGATGGTTCACTAAAACTTGTGTGTTTAAGATGCTCCATTACCCAAAAATCACTGTGAAAATTATTTCCTTCAACTTGGTGAGCAGCAGTTGCTGCCCCAATATAAAAAGTCATAGCCACACCTTCCTTTGTAATCGTTTGCTTTTTGCTTGTTTCTATTGTATAATATCCTCAGAAATCAAGTTATCATTTTTTAGTTTTTTCTATTAATATTTCGCTCTTTCTTCCGCTTTGACGAAATATTAACAAAAAAAGCAAAATAATACTATTATAGAAAGAGGTCTCTTATGGATGAAATAATGTTTTTGAAAAACTTGATAAACTGTGCATATCATTTAGATTTAGCTTGTTACAGTAATTTAGGAAAACCATCTAGCAATAATAACCCTTTATCAAACATGCTTTTAACTGAAGAGGACTTAATCAATAAAGCTATTTTACGAGGGGAAAAAATAGACAAACCTTTTATCTTGTCTAACAAAATAAATTTAACCTGGTTAGTTGCTTTTGAAAAAGAAAATCTACAACTTAAAAACATTTACTTTTTAGGTCCAGTTTGTTTATCTGATCCAGACTTTGCCTTAATATCTCAGTATGTGCAACAACTTGCAATCTCTATTTCAGACAAAATTGAATTGAAAAATTATCTCAAAAATATTCCTATTACCCCTATCCTATCTCTCCTTCAAAATGGAATAATGCTTCATTACACATTGACAAAAGAAAAAATTGCCCTTCATCAGATTTTACCCGAGAGAATCTCCCAAAAAGATGTCTCCTCCATACATTCATGCGATTCTCCAAATCACAGCGCCTGGTTAATTGAGTCTCAGATTATGCAACTCGTAGAAGAAGGAAACTCTAACTTCCGCGAAAAACTTAGTGAATTATCGCTTAATCGTAATGTTGGTCAGCTTAGTAATAATGATTCTCTGAGACAGCTGAAAAATATGATACTAGCAAGTGTGGTACTTGTCTCGCGCGCGGCCATCCGAGGGGGACTCAGCCCCGCAATCGCATATCCTCTAAGCGATTATTATATTCGTTCTGTAGAAAAATGTCAGACTATTTCTGAACTAACAAATATCAACAATATTATGATGGAAGATTTTGTTAATCGTGTACATCAAACCAAAGAATCTCCTATAAAAAATAAATATTTATTGATTGTCCGTGATTATATTGATAGCTACTTAGACACACCTCTATCTGTTGAGGAACTAGCCAAACTGGTTAACTATTCGCCTTACTATCTTACTAGAAAATTCAAAAAAGAGTTCCATATTGATATGATTCAGTATATTCAGCAGGCAAGACTAACTTATTCATTGGATTTATTGCGCTACAGTCAAATGTCTATTCAGGAAATCAGTCAGCATTTACATTTTTCATCACCAAGCTATTTTTCTAAACTATTTAAAGATTACTATCAGTGTACACCTAGTTTTTATCGAAAAAAACTATCTTTATAGGACCATTGATGAGTAGTTCTGATCAAAAGTATTGAATTCTATTTAAAAGATCAAGAATGATATCACTATTAAGAGTGTAACTTTGGAATAATTCTTCAGGACTAAACAGTGCCTGCATTATGCATACTAAACCAAAACTCCGCTATAAAACTTGATTTAACAAGCTCTGTAGCGGAGTTATATGGTGACGAATTTGATGAAATTTGTAAAATTCTATGTGCAGATTAATCTGGCCTCTTTTCGGAAGTATTTTTGTGGGTTAATGATAGCCATGTACTTAGTTTTCTCAATTTGTACTATCTCGCTCTATTAATTTAAATTGAAAGACATACTTTTCTGCATCAAATTCATTGTTAATTATTTTTTGGTTACTCTTTGCAATCTTGCCAAGTGTCATTTTTACGCATTCTTCTGCTAACACCTCAACTGGTAATTCCATTGTCGATAAACTCGTTTCTAACAATGCATTTATAGGATTACCTGTTAAGCTGATAACTTTAAGTTTTCTTGAAATATCGTTGCCCATCTCTTTTATTTTTTTCAACACACCGATTCCTTGGATATCGTTAGCTACCACAATAGCCTCCAACTTAGAATCGTGGATCAGCAATTTATTGACACCTTCATACCCTATATCGAAATTTTCTTCCTTATCTTGATTCAGATAATTTAAAAACCTCAAATTCCCGTTCTTTTTCATAGCGTCAAGATATCCTAAATACCGTTCTTTAAACGGTAAGCAATCTGCTTTACCATTAATCAATCCAATATGTCTGCATCCTTTACTAGCTAAAAAGCAAACGGCGTCATAAGCACACTGATAATAATTTCCAGTAACAGAAGGCAATATATCATCATATTCGCGAATTAATTGCACAACCGGAATATTCTCTAAATTTACTTCTTGTATCAGCTTATTGTTTTTACCAGAAGCTGCAATAATCAAGCCATCAATAAAATTTTGAACAAATCGTTCAATGACTGCTTTTTCCCGAACCGGATCGTCTTGGGTAGTCGCAATAATAATACCATATCCGTATTTCATCGCTTCTTTTTCAATAGCTTCAACTAATCCCGAAAATATATTTAATTGCAGTGATGGAACGATAACACCAATGGTTTTTGTTTTTCCTTTTTTAAGAATATTATTCACTTTTTTGGGATGATAACTCAAGCTGCTAGCAGCTTCGAATATTTTCTCTTTTGTTTCCGGATGAACATACCCTGAATCATTTAAAGCACGTGAAACAGTACTTGGGTTTACATTCGCTAACTTAGCAATTTCTTTTAGCGTTACCATTACATCACTCCTCTACTATAACATATTGATTAATTTAGGAATTCGTTCACTTAATAACAGCACTGTAAAGAATACATAAACAATATAGCTAACATAATACATTACAACAATCCAAGTTGGTCTCTTCATTCCAAATTTTTGATAGATTTCTTCTTTAAGGATGAGACGACACATATAAAATCCTGCAACCGGAGTCGCTATGTTTGTTAGCACATTAGAAATTAAAATTAATTGCGTGGGAGAACCACCGTACGTGAACGCTATAATTGCAGAAATTACTAAAATTATGATTGAATTTCTACGGATACTAGAGTCTTCAAAATGAGTCGGTTTATCAAACCCAGCGTTTAATAACACAACTGATCTGGTCGTATTCCCTGTGATAGATGAAAAAGCAGCGGACACTAACGCTACGCCCATCACAAAAGAAGCCAATCTTTTGCCCATCGTTGGCGTTAACATCTCAGCTAAATCTGCTGGAGATTTTATTTGTGATTGCGTGGTATATAATACAACAGCTCCTACCATCATTATTATTGATGTAATTAATACCACTCCAATAATATGCGAAATTGTATCTGCCATTATTGATCCGTTAAATAAATTTTCTTTTTTCCAACCTTTTTCTTTAGCTAAATAAGTACCATAGACCCCTGTAGTAATACTCGCTGAACTCCCTAAGAATCCAACAATAGTCAACATACCTCCAGCTGGAATTGACCAATGAAAAAAGCCATCACTTACTTGATTATAATCTGGCCCGCCAATATCTATTAATGTATACATAAACGCAATTGCCATACCAAAAACTAACACTGACATAATCCCTTCAACTTTATTATACACATTTTTTGATAAATAGATAAGCGATAGTACAATAAGCATTATTATCGCACCGATTTTCCAGTCCATACCAAATATCAAATGCATTCCAGCACCTGTTCCTGTAATATTTCCAATCGTAAAGAATGTACAAGAAATAAATAATGTAATCCCAACGAAAGCTGCCGCTTTTCCACCATAATAATGGCGAATCGCATGGATAACCGGTTTATCGGTCAAAAGAGAAACAAGATATGAAGAATACACAAACGCGAATCCCATTATTGCGATAGGAATAAATAACCATAATAGTGAATAATTAAAATTCGCTCCTAACATAGCCGCTGTTGTCAACAAACCTGGGCCGATTGTTGTTCCAGTTAAAATAATACCGGGGCCAATTTGTTTTAGTAATTTCGATATCGGTAAACGTTTTACTTTTAGAGGATCAAATGTTTCTGTGTTTGATTCAATCATGATATTCACCCTTCAAAATTTAATTGAAACTGGGCAAAACGTTCTTTTGCCCAGTCTATAAAATTCATTGATACCAATTATGCTACTATATTAAATTTACATTCGGAAGTCCTGTTTCTTCAATTCCTTTCTTAACATTAGCAGCTTCTTCTTCACTTATTGGAATAATAGGCAATTTCATTAATGGTGACGAAAATGCTCCGCGCTCTACTAAAGCCGCTTTTAGTCGAGCATGTGCTTCACCTGACGGTTGCCCAGATTCATAAATAGCATTCATAATTGGTGCTACTTGTTCATAATATTTCATGAATCCAGTAAAATCACGATCATAGTAAGTTTTAAATAAACCAGTAATAATTTCAGGTACGACTCCTGCAAATCCTAACACCGCTCCATCCATACCCGGAATAATTGAACTTGCAATAGCTTCATCGTAACAAGTTAATAATTTTACATGAGGAATAACTTTATGCATTAAACGAACATCATGTTCATATACTGGAGAGTTGCGTGTACCTTGTTTGATTGCCTTGATTTGCGGAATTTCTTTACACATTTTAATTAATAAATCAACAGGTAAGAATGCTTTCGTGCGTTGTGGATACAAGTGAATAATCATATCTAAATCAGTCGCATCTGCCACATCTTTATAGAATCTAAAAGCTGATTCAGGTTTTGTACCGAAACGCAACCATCCATGTGGTGGCATTAGCATAATGCCATCCGCTCCAACTTCTTTAGCATCTAAAGCGTATTCGATTGCTTCATTCGTATTTTCACTATTAACACCAGAAACAACTAATACACGGTCGCCTACTTGGTCTACTGTAATTTCTGTCACACGTTTTCTTTCTTCACGAGTTAAGCTCGTAATTTCACCTGTATGACCATTCGTTAAAATACCACCAATTCCTTCAACAGATACAAGCCATTCTAAATAATTTCTGTACTCTTGCTCATTAATTGTATAATCATTATTTAAAGGAACTGAAATTGCTGGGAACACTGTGCCGTAACTTGTATTTTTTTCCATTATAATTTACCTCTCTTAACTCTCATAATTTCTTGATAACGTTATCTTTAATTTCATTCTATTGCATCCGCTTACTTCAAGCAATATAACACCTATTTTCTGCAATTTCTTGCATGGTATCTTTTCTTGATGATTATTTTATAAATATCCCAAATACGTTTTGATAAATTAGCGTATTCATTTTTATTATCTAAAAATAAACTGACATACGCTCTATCCTCCCCCATACACAACACAAAATATCAAAAAAATTTCTCCGTAACCCTTGATATATCAACATCTTCAGAACTTATCCCTATTTTCAGGTGATAAACTCTTTTTCCTCACTTATTTTGTGGTATAATCATAAAGTTGACAATTTTTCAAAATCATATGAACATAGCGTAAGCGAGGTTACTCAGACTTGAACTACTGGAGGGAAAATTCAGTGTGCGAGCTGTATAGGTGTTTTCTGAAGTGGACGTCAAGTCAAGCTAAGCGAGCTAGAAAAGGAGTTGGTTATGATTATAGTCATTGGTGGCATGATTGGTGCTGGAAAAACTAGTGTGGCCAAAGTTATCGGCGAACAATTAAAGTCTGATGTATTCTATGAAAATGTGGAAAATAACGATATCTTACCATTGTTCTATACTGCTAGCCCAGAAGAACAAGATGCAAAGCGTTACCCATTCTTACTACAATTAGAATTTCTTAGCAGTCGTTTTCAAGATATTAAACAAGCATTTCATCATCGTAACAATGTTTTAGACCGTTCAATTTATGAAGATTGGTATTTTTGTAAAGTAAATAATGATTTAGGACGCATTTCCGATATGGAGTTCAAAATTTATGAAAAGCTGCTAAATAACATGATGGAAGAACTTGATGCATTACCGCAAAAAGCACCGGATTTGATGGTGTATTTACGCGGTTCATTTGAAACCATTATGAAACGTATCGGCTTACGCGGGCGCGAATTTGAACAAGATGAAAGCTTACGTAATTACTACTATACATTATGGTCTGGTTATGACGATTGGGTTACTAATCACTACCACGCATCCCAAGTATTAACGATTGATATTGATAAATTAGATGTAGTGAATTGTCCCGAAGACATTCCTGTATTGATGAAAATGGTTAAAGACAAATTACAGATGCTAGATAAAGACATTGTTGAATAGCTCTATGCGCAAAAAACATGGTATAAGTGAAGACATTTTCTGTCGAATCACTGGAGCGAAGGTCGCAACCGCATTATCATAATTCAATAGCGATTCAAAGTAGATGCATAGGATGTCCACACGAACGAGAAAAAGCAAGCCACCCCAACAGGAGTGACTTGCTTATTTTACTAGCTAGATTCCTTCTAAAAAGTCTCTAATTAATGCTGTATAGGCCTGCATACCTAATGTTTGTCTTGACCCTGCATGAGTGGCGCGCTCCACAAGGTGTAAGACACTTTTGCCATGATTGGCAGCTGCTAGTTTTTCACTATGTTCCGGAAAAATAAACGTATCGTTTTTACCATGGATAAACATCACAGGTACCTCATTTTCTTTGAGTGCATCAATCGCACTTGTCGCTTTCATATTGAAACCTTGAATTAGACGCATCATCCAATTAACACCAAAAATAAGTAGCCCCGCTTTGTGCTGACGATACAATCCCTCGATTAATTCATATAGATTTGTAAAACCACAATCTGCTACGACAAATTTCACTTTTGGTTTATATGCCAGTGCATTTAGTGAGATAGAACTACCCATTGATTCGCCATGAAGCCCTAAATAAATATCTTGTCCGTAGCGCGCATATGTATCTTCAATAATAGCGATTAAGTCTTTAGCTTCAAAATAACCTAATGACACCGGTACCTTCTTATTGTCTCCATGCCCACGCACATCATATATGATGACATGGTAACCTTGATTGCGATACGCATCCAAATATTTTACTGCCCCATATCGATTAGCCGTATAGCCATGTGAAATAATCACATATTTATCACTGGGTACTGCCGCTTTTACGAGAACAACATTTAATTGATAATCTTGATAGCCTTTAACCGTATACGCTTTTTTTTCATAACTATCAAAATCGCCCCACAGATGATGCTCTTTCTCCCACTGCATTTCTTTTTCAAGCGACGAGACATTGGGTAATGCTATATTGCGTGAAAAACGGATAGACGTTACTATATAGGCCACCAAAAGGATGATGACCATACCAACTATTATCCATATTAACCCGTTCATTCAATCACCTCACACCAATGCCTCAACTGCTGCAAGCGCTGCGTCATAATCTGGATGCGTATTTACATTGTCTAAGTACTCAACATACGTAATACGATTCTGTTCGTCCGCCACAATCACAGCCCGAGCTAATAAATGCCATTCTTCCATGAGCACACCATATGCTTTACCAAAGTTATGGTCATAATAATCCGATAACAAAATCGCATTGTCGATACCGGCAGCCCCACACCAACGTTTTTGTGCAAAAGGCAAGTCACACGACACAGTTAACACTACCATATTGTCCAATTCAGATAATGCCTCATTAAATTTTCTCGTTTGCATATCACAAATGCCGGTGTCCACTGACGGAACAATACTAATAACTTTTTTCTTGCCATCAAAATGTGCAAGCGTTTCTTTTTCCAATGCCGTATTGACTAGTGTAAAATCAGGTAAGTTATCCCCGACTTTTAACGGTTGGCCAATAATGGTCACTGGCTGTTCTTTAAATGTTGTCATCTTACAATCCCTACCTCTTTAATAGTTTTCAATATTATTATAATAGCACAAAATGCAGCTGAAGGTTAACGATGTGACTATTCAGTAACCTCTGGAATATTCTGTACAAATCTTAAGACCTTTCTACTCACTAATCGTCTAAAACAGCAACAAACTCCCCAAAACCTATTACGATTTCGAGGAGTGATTAGATTTCTTACACAAAACGTTCTATCCCAGTCATTAAGCGATTCATGATTGTCGCAACCGGTTCAATTTTATCAATAAAGGAGATACCTAAACCAAAGGATGCAAAGCCTTTTGATAAATCACCAAATAACATCCCATCACGCATCCCTACATACGCGTTTTGTGCTTGATAAATTTCTTCTTCGCTCTTACCAGCTTTACTCATTTCAACTAATTTATTCGGCAACTCACCTGCTAATGAACGATAAAACGCTGGCACTGTACGATACATGACTAAATCACTAGCATTGGCAGCTAAGGCCATTTCTTTAATATTATCCGCCATAACCGATTCTTCAGCCATCATAAACGCCGTCCCAACATAGAGTCCTTCGGCGCCCAATACAAAAGCAGCTTCTGCCGTTCTTGCATCAGCAATCCCACCGGCCGCCATTACTGGCACACGACCTTTTGCTGCGTCAACAATCATTGGCACAATTGAAAAGGTACCGATAACTTTTTCAGGTACAGTTCCACCTTCATCAAAACCTGTCGCAACGATAATATCCGCACCACCTGCAATCGCTTCATTTGTATTTTCTATCGTTGGTGTCGCAGCACGGAACACGACTTTGATTCCCTTTTCTTTAAATTTTTTCGTCCAATAAGCCGAGAATTCTCCTACCATTACTGCTACTTGAATTCCTTCTTCTACCATTAAATCGAGCATTGGTTGAGTAAAGATATCTGTTGCTTCGTGTCCTGGTGCAATATTCAAGCCCATTGGTTTATTTGTAATAGCTTTAGCAATTTTAATTTCACGTCGCATATTTTCAACAGTTTCTTCAATTGTTTTTGCTGCTTCCTTTTGTCCTGCACTAAAACCAAGAACACCCAGTCCTCCTGCTTCACTAACTGCAGCAACATATTTCCCATCCGTCAACCAATTCAATGGTCCTTGAATAATAGGCTTTTCGATTCCTAAAATGTCTGTTACGCGATTCATTTTGCGTCTCCTCCTCACCATGCATTTAGTAGAGGGACAACCCATTCCCTCTCTCTCGATGTTTTACAATTGATTATTATCTTCATTTTATAAAATTTTGCGGATAAAACAATGGTCAGTTAGATACTCAATTGTCCATTATCTAACAGTTATATGGTATAATGTCCTATAAACTAAGAGGTGACTCCATGAATAAAAATGATTTGCGTTATATCAAGACAGAAGAAAATCTAAAGCAAGCCTATTTATACTTATTACAAAATCATAATTGTCAACACATTACGGTAAAAGATATTTGCGCAATTGCTCGTTGTAGTCGCAATACTTTTTACTTGCATTATGAGACGAAAGAGGCATTATTCGAAAGCGTGCATCAAGAAGTCTTAGATGACTTAGCCGACGCCTTTGTGTTACGCACCTTTGATGCAAATACCGATGATTTCACTGCCAATCAGTATTATACTGATGGTATTATCGAACAAGTCGCTAAAAATAAAGCGATAATATTTACATTGGCGGCCAAAGATGATGGTGTCTTTTTTAAACAATTTAGCCAAACTATCCAACAAAAATGTTTTGAATCTGCACGACATATACAAAATCCAGCTAATTTGGAACGGTACCAACTGTATCTCGCCTATTTATCAGCCGCTATTACTGGATTCATTTTCGAATGGCGTAAACTGCCACATTTAAATGACCAACAAGCTAAAGTCATGTTACATGCGATTCATCATCAAACCATCCAAACGTGTAACCATATATTAAACACCCCGAAGCCTTATTAACGCCTCGAGGTGTTTCATTATTTCGTTTGATGTTTCTCCACTAAGGCCTGACTCATTTCCAGAGCTTTTTCATCCGTTAAGATAAAATAATGTTTAAATACATAATACGCAGCCAGTAAACCTACCATCGGAATGACAGTCATCATAAAGCGCAAACCACTAAGGGTCGTGGCACTCTGCGAGACAATTTCGCCCGTGTCACCACTGTTGCCAACAAGGCCAATCATATCCAAGCCAATACCGGTGAGGAACACTGCTAAACCACTTGCTGCTTTCACCACAAATGTCTGCATACTAAAAATCACTGACTCATCACGGTGTCCGCTTTTCAATTCGCCGTAGTCAACCGATAACGAGAGGAAAATGGTTGTCAGCACCGTCAAAATACCATTGCCAGTAAAAATTAAAATACCTGGTAGCATTAGCATGACAAAGGACTGATTCAAGCCTAACATACCTGCTATGAACAGAATCGCATAACCAATAATAGCCGCAAAGGCACAGAGTTTAAAAATCATGGTATTACTATATTTTTTTCGTAACAAAGGATACAATACCATCATCCCTAAAATTTGTGCTAACCCACCCATTGTTGTAAATAAGGTATACGTTGCTTTCCATGATTCGCCGGAGATATCGTATTTGAAGAAATAAATAATCAAGTTAGACGTGATATAAAGAGCCGTATTAATTAATACAATCGTCAAAACTGTAATCATCGCCTGGTCATTTTTAAATAGAGCACTAAACATTTCGCCCACACTCGTCGTATCCATCTGCTCAACTTTTTCTTCTTTAATCACCCAGCACATATAGCTAATGAGTACAACAAATACAACAGCCACCATCAAGGTAAAGCGTTTAAAGCCGAGAATCTCGTTCCCTGCACCAAAAAAGCTGACCGCCATCACCGTTAACACAGCAATAAGTGCATTTCCCACACCGGCAAATGTCCGACCGACGACCGATAAATTTTCACGGTCTTGCGGCTGACTAGTCACCGCTGGAATAATGGACCAAAACGGAATATCCATCATGGTATACGTAATTCCCCATAAAATATACATCACCGCAAAATAAACCATTAATGCGCCTTTATCTAGGTTAGGAGCAGCAAATAGTGCATAAATAACTAAAGCATTTAATATCGTCCCGGTAAATAACCATGGTCGAAACTTACCCCATTTCGTATTAGTTTTAGCAACGACTACTCCCATAAATGGATCATTTACCGCATCAAAAATACGTGCAATCATCAAAATTAATCCGACAAACGAGGCTTGTAAGCCTAATAAATCTTGATAATAATACATCACATAGGAGGCTGATAAAGCGTATATCATGTCTTTTCCTACAGCTCCTAGTCCATAAGCTGCTAATTGTTTTTTTCCGAATTTTTCCATCATATTCCCTCACTTGTAATTTGGCTCGCTCGGATTACTTCACTGTGCGCTTGAAGCATCTCAGCGCTTATACGGCCATTGCTCCAGTGATTCATGGCAGTGCATCCTCACTCGCTCCTTGGTGTAATCCATGCATCACAATATCAATCATCGCGATTAATGCTTCACGGTACGTCAATCCGCTATCTTCTAATGACTCTGCTGACATAAAAGCGTCAAACGCAGCTGTCAACATCAACTTCAACACGACCACATTGACTGGCTTGACGACTTTCGCCTGTACACCTTGTTCTATCAATTCAAAAATCGGCTCCCAACCGGCTTCAAAATGTTGTTTTACATTAGCCGCGACTGCCGGATAGGTTGTTTCTAAATCCTTCAGCGCACGAAAGTCAAATGATTCATACTCTTGTGGCATCGCAATCAACACCGATTGTAATTTATCGACTATCGTCATGTCGCTTTCCAAAATATGTCGCTTATTGGCTTGAATCTTAGCAAAACCATAGTCAACAACCGCATTGAGGATGGCTTCTTTAGAACTAAAATACTGATAAATCGTCTTTTTAGAAATTCTCAATTGCGTTGCCAACTCTTCTAAAGTGAATTTTAACCCCTTTTCTTGAAATAGTTGAATTGTCTGTTCAATTATTTGAGTTTCTAACGATACCATGTTTTATCCCTCCTTCCTTGAAAAATTTTACGTAAGCACCACGGAAACCGAAGCTGTCTTTTCAGTTTCCATTGTATCATTTTGCAATCGTTTTCGCAATCGTTTCCTATCGTCTTTTATTCATACTATCAGATTTCAATTGATAATCCTGTATTTACAAATAGAACTTTTCTATCAATAACAGCATTACTTAGCAGCAGGTTTTTATTGACGCTAACACTTAAACTCATTCCCCATTTATGTTATCGTATAACAGTAAGTATAATCTGTTGATTCAAGGAGGGACTTTCTTGCCAAAATTTTCAAAAAAAGATTTTATGACACTATTTACTGAAACAGTAAAACTATCTAGTTTCACCTTCGGTGGAGGTTTTGTCATCATTCCCTTAATGCGCAAAAAATTTGTCGAAGAATTACATTGGCTAGACGAGGAAGAAATGTTAGACTTAACCGTTATTGCACAATCTTCACCCGGCTCGATTGCGGTTAACGCAGCTATTCTGATTGGTTACCGTGTCGCTGGCTTTTTAGGCGCACTCATCGCTGTCATTGGAACAGCTTTACCACCGTTGATTATCATTTCTATTGTTTCGTTATTTTATCAAGCGTTTCGAGATAACCTATATGTGCAATTTGCGATGAAAGGAATGCTAGCAGGAGTTGCTGCTGTTATTTTTGATGTCGTCTTGCGGATGGCACGCCAAGTCTTTAAAGAAGGACGTGTATTATCACTTTTCATCATGGCTGCTAGCTTTATCAGTGTGCGATATTTTAATGTAAATATTCTACTAATAATATTTGTTTGTGCCTTTATCGGAGGTTGCGATACATGGTATCAGCAACAAAAGGAGGCTAATCATCCATGATATACCTCAAACTGTTTTGGGCTTTTTTCAAAATCGGTTTATTTAGCATTGGCGGTGGCTACGCAGCAATGCCACTCATTCAACAACAAACGATTGATAGTTACCACTGGCTTACGATGGCGCAGTTTGGAGACATTACAACCATCGCTGAGATGACTCCCGGCCCAATCGCTTTAAATGCTGCAACATTTGTCGGCATTCAAGTAGCAGGAATACCGGGTGCAATTATTGCTACACTGGGATGTATCCTCCCATCTAGTATCATTGTCATGATATTTGCTTATTTATATTATCGTTATCGTGGATTCTCCATTGTTAACGGTGTGTTGCTCGGCTTAAGACCTGCAGTTATAGCTATGATTGCTTCTGCCGGAATTTCGCTATTTAACATGGCCATATTTAATCAACAACGCGTACCTCGGTCGTTCACTCCTATTGATTTGCAAAATGCGCTTATCTTTTTCATGGCTCTGTTACTATTGCGCCTAACAAAACTTTCGCCGATTCATGTAATGGTACTCTCAGGACTCGTTGGAGTAGTATTATCACTAATATAATTAAGAATACCGACTTTTTTTCGGGACTATTCTGAAATGTTGTAGGGCCCTCATGAGTTGCCGCAGAGCCTACAATTACTATCACTAAGCATCAAAACAGAGCGTACCAGACATTTCACTCGTCTAGTACGCTCTATTTTTTACGCTTCAAATTGATAGAAGGCTTCCACTTTATCTTGTTGAATCCCTTCTTTTAATTTTTCAACTGCCGCTCTACCTAGTAGTAATTCAATAATTTTAAACGACTCGTAAATCGCAATCGCTGCGCCCCGTCCAGTAACTATATTGCCATCTGTCACGACAATCTCGCCATCTACATAGTGCTTAACACTCGTCAATTCGTCTGAAAAACTTGGAAAACTCGTCACATTTTTGCCGTCAATGACACCCGCTTTTTCAAGTACAATTGGTGCAGCACAAATGGCAGTCACTAATTTTTCTTGCTGATTAAATGCTTGTACCAATTCAATCACCGTGTCATTATCGCGCAAATTTGTCGCTCCAGGTAAGCCACCTGGCAAGTAAATGCCTTCATAGTCGTCTACGGTAACATCTTTGAGTAATTTATCAGCCAAAACAGTAATCTTATGCGAACCTGTCACTTGTAACTGCTCTGTTATTGAAGCAGTATCCACTTCTATCCCTGCTCGTCTCAAATAATCAACCGGTGTTAATGCTTCGATTTCTTCAAATCCATCTGCTAATAAAACTAAAAACTTCTTCATAAGCTCCTCCTGATTCTGGTGCCAACTCGCTGAAATGACGTCCACTTCACAAAAAATTCTTGGAACACTGAAGTGGTCCGGCGCTTTTTGTATGCCGGCTCGTTCGAACTGCCTTGACGTCCACTTCACACAACTCTTGAAGCACCTGGGCGCTTCTGCGCCCTCTGCTCCAGTGATTTAAGACAAAAATGACCTCTCTCTCACTATGTCTTCCAGTGGTTCATTTCAAAGCGCTCGTTGTCACACTCTTTTTTGCCTAGTCATACAGAGTCTCTACCTTTTTATTGTACCATTTAATGTGGAGTCATCAAAGTAAGAACGGCTTTTTGTAGGAATTTAGAAAACGCGACCAATGCGGCATATGAGTCCACATTGGTCGTGTTTTTAGAATTTATTACTATCGTGCAAAGATTTTCTGAGTAATAATCGTGTTTCTGGCATTTGACTGACTATGTTCTGCAGCATGGAGGATGCTTATGCTCTATTTAAGTATCAATACCATTCTTCTTCATCGTCCCAATCAGGATATTTTCTTGGTGGCTCGCCAACCGCTTTTACCACATCAATGTACGCTCTACCAAAGTATTCTTCTCTAGGAGCAGAATCAATTTCTCTTAGGACTTGACAGCGAAAGCGCCATTCCTCATCAAAATCGAAAACATATACAAATTTTTACTTAATCGCTAACACATCTACTGTATAATCACGCGTATGACGGTATCTTTCTTCATCGTCTACCATTGCCATATAATAACAATCATCATTTGTCCACGGCCGATTATTCATAAAAAATGCGTGCGCATGGTCCATAAATTCAAATTCATCCAGAATCGCTTCACTTAATTCTTCTAACGTTGCATGCAATGGCACTCTTAGATGTCGATAACATCCAGGAATTAATTTAACCGAAATCAAGTAACTTTTGTTTGACACACTGTCCACCCCTTCATTATGTGTTTAACCTGATGCCTACTTTGAATATCACTGCTACAGCCTACGATTCAAAATTTTGAGATAAAGGAACTTTATTCTTCCTTCATCATACAACTATTCGTTTCTTTTTAACACACTACTATTAATATAGTACGATGCTTTTTTTGAATGGTTAGCGGATTCATTGATGCTGTATGGTGAGTTTAACATCTTTTTTCAAAAAAGAATACTGTTAGAGAGGAAATCATTAAATAAGTAGCGCGAAAAAAATTATCCACGGTGTACTAGCTTAAAATGTTTCTCTAATTTACTCATATGATTTCCAAAGTGGAACCCATTAATCCCAAACTCCCGTACCATTATACCTAGCTAACGGATACTGAAAGAAGGATGCAAAATACCTAGGCGTTCAAAAATCTTTGCTTGTTTATTCGTTACCTCTGCCAGCGTGTAGTTTCCACCACCATCGATATATGTATACACGCTCTTAATTTCTTCCAGTAAGTCTTTAAGAGTGTATTTTTCATCTAATTTTGTTCCCCGCATCTGCTCTCTCAGGTAAGACTCTACGACTACCGTTAAATACTGTACAAACATTTTCCCCTCTGTCGTCTCTTGCCCATGAGTTCTCAACCGTCTCATCTCTAAATCATTCTTTAATGTTTGAAACTTCTTCTCAACTATATCCTTGTCTCGATATATCCGTAAACATTCTTGTGAACTTTGATTACTGTTGGATAATAGTACAAATGTGCCCATTGTCGCAATGCGTTTTTTGATTACTTCTGTATTTAAAGAATACCGGTTATCCTCTGGATTTAAAGTCACATACGTCATCAATCCTCGATTATTACTTTCGATTTCTTTTCTACTTTTTTCATCTTCATTCAATAAAGTTAATAATTCATCTAAGTCCTCCATCAATTTTGTTTTTTGCTGGTATTGTTGAAATTCATCATGATAAACATGCACAGTTACTGGATAATGACTCGTTTCGGAAGCTCTAAAATGACTAATTTTCTCTGAACCAATATAGAGTTTTTCTTTCGTTGAATAATGTTCAATTTCTTTTATTTCTGGCAGTAATCGTTCAATCACTTCATCAATATATTTCACTCCACGCTTTCCACCTGCTACAAATTCAACACCTTCTTCACACAACATTTGGATATTTCGTTCTTTATAAAACCCTCTGTCTAATACCAATTTTTTCATTTTCTGTGGAAACTCATCCAATAAACTTAATAATGTCTCAATGGTTTTAGAGTCGACAATATTCCCTGGAAGCAGGCGATACATTACTGGTATCCGGCTTGTTTCCCCTACAACTAGTCCTAAATTCACTTGCTTTAATTTATCATCTTCTTTGTTATAACCGTATTTTGCATAATCTATATCTGAATATGTCGAAATGGATGTTGTATCAAATACCCAATATTCTTCATTTATATATCGTTGTTGTTGCGCATGAAAGAACCGTTGCTTATCATCTTCACTGATTGTAGCGAATAGTTCACTGACACGCTTTGAACTAAGGTCTTTGGTTAACTCTGTTTCTACTTTTGTTTGCCACTGGTCGAATTCTCTAATGGAATTCCCTGGTTCTAGAATCAAATATTGCATAAGCGTTAATAACTCGAGATAGCTGTCTGGAAATATTTCTTTTAAATCACTCAATACACCCATTTTTTTCGCTAATTCCGTCAATAAATAAGTTGCTCCGTAAGACTTAATTGAACGGACGCCACCTGTTTTTTTCTCGTCATTCTTTTCAACATGTTTAGGTTTTCTCCCTCTTGGTTGAGTTGGAACAATCGCACCCGTTACTGGGTCAATTTTTCCAATCAACTTACGCTTTGGTCGCGCTTGTTTCTTTTCTTTATCATAATATGAGGTTGATTCATAAACATACTTAGTTCCATTTTTATGTGTGTAGATAACTTGTGACATGGTAAGCCTCCAATAATTGATATAGGTACAATTTATTTTACCATTATACCTATAAAATAGCAATAGAAAACACCGAAAAAATACTAGTATTATCAGTTTTTTCGGTGTAAATGTTTTTTTAGTATAATTTAATTCGGGAGTTGGGGATTAATCATAAACTTAAGGCACTTTTGACTGGAGACAACACAAAAAGTCCCTGTGCAAAAACAGAGACCTCATAACGTTTATTCACTACGCCATTTTGGCATATCATTTAACGGTAGCGCAAAGCGTGTTTTCAGCCATTTGTCAGCCGATACAATCCATTCAGCTACAATTGGATTCACTTCTGTCTTCGCAGACGCAGTCGCTTGAGTTGCTAAAGCCAATCCATGGTCACCTTGCTCATAAATATGTACTTCAAACGGTATTTGCTGATCGGCTAAGGCTGTTGCCATGCGTGTCGTATGGCCAACTGGTACTAAATTATCTCCCGCTGTTGCCCATAAAAACATCGGTGGCGTCTGAGCATCAACATGATACGCAGGGCTTAGTTCCTTAAGCAGCGCTTCATCCGGTTCCTCCACACCAAACAACGCTAAATTACTCATCTTAAACATTGACCGCGCCATTTCATCTCGTTTACCTGTAAATTCTTTCATGAATACATAA
The DNA here is from genome assembly GCA_016126655.1 of Aerococcaceae bacterium zg-1292. Taxonomy (GTDB): domain Bacteria; phylum Bacillota; class Bacilli; order Lactobacillales; family Aerococcaceae; genus Globicatella. The sequence continues at coordinate 2,277,187 of CP065955.1, forward strand.
TCACTAATTGGGTAACCCGCAATAATCGCTGCGGGTTTTACTAATGTAGCATCAAAAACATCAGTAATCACCGATTTATTATATTTCACCGCATAATTAAGCACATTGTGTCCACCCGCAGAAAACCCACATAAAGCAATCCGCTCAGTATCTAATAGCCACTCGTCTGCATGTTCATGAAGAACCGTCATCGCTGTAGCAATATCATAAATCGGTGCGGGATACACGGTCTCTGACCTTACTTCAAAAGTTTCTCCTCTAAACACTTTCGCTATATCCGCCGGATTATCTAAAAACACGGAGTAACGTAATACAAATGCGTGATAGCCCATCGAAGCAAATCTTAGTGCAATTGGCTCAGCCTCACGGTCCGAACAATTCAAATAGCCACCACCTGGACATATCAACACACCTGGCCGTTTTTGTCCATTTAACATTTCATGCGAGTCATCTAGGACATATGTGGTTAATTTTACACTCGGTCGCTGAGCATCGAAAATTATATCTTTTACTAACATGTCTGTATCTCCCTTTTGTTTTTTATTCATTGTAAGCGATACCTAACATTTTCTCAATCGGCTATTTACAGAAACGCTATGGCGGTTTTACAGATATTTTTCTACATTACGATAAACTATTTCGTACGCTTCTGCATATAAATGAATGCCATCTTTTGTATAGTTGCGGTATAAGTTGCCGTTTGCATCCGCCAATCCATTATTGACATTAATAAATACACAGTCAAATTCATCGGCTAATTGCTCCACGATACGATTCGCTTCCTGGATTTTTGCATTCGTCCGTGAAAAGCCTGGCCAATGTTTAGAAACAGGGTGTCCTTCATCCATCGGATAATAAGCCATCACATAGATTTGCGTTGATGGTTGACGGGTTTTAATGCAATTTAATATTTCACGATAATTCATGGTTAATGATTCTTGCCACGACAATCCATCCGAAGACTCTTTAATGTCATTTGTTCCGATATTGATAAAGATTTTAGTAGCTTCTAAATCCAATGCCAGTGTCTCAATATTTTCCAAAAATTGTGCAGTAGTAAAGCCACCTATGCCACGATTATAGATAATTTTGCCTAAGCCGTGTGTCATTGCCAATTCATTAATCGGAAATTGCTCCATTAAGGAAGAACCTGTAAATAATATTTGTCCTTTTACTGCCTGTTGATTGAGGAATTGATAATCTACTAGTAAATTTTGTTGTTCTTTATTCATCATTTCTTTGATGATTGATTCTACTATCATTACGTCAGCTCCTTTCATCGATCATTATATCGCTGCTAATTAAGTTTCGCACTAATTTGCCTTGGACAGGATTTAAATCAACAACTACTTCAATATTTTCATCTGCCTGAATCATCCATTTTTTGCCCCGTTTAATAATCTTAATCAATCCAGTAGCTGACTGGTAGCACAATTCAAAATCATCTACAATTTCAACCGATGGTGAGACTTCGATAGCTTCATAACCTGGCGCCGTATTCTTTAGACCCGCTATTTCTCGGACCATCCAATCAAGGACACAACCAAATGCATAATGGTTAAACGAAAAAGGCTCAACCGTCCCATCCGGTTGAATGGCTGCCCATGATTCCCAAATCGTTGTGGCGCCATGATCGACTTCATAAAACCACGATGGACATTCGTCTTGTAAAAAGACTGCTTTTGCCAATTCAACATAACCGTAATCACTGAGCACATCCAGCAAATATGGTACAGATAGAAAACCTGTATCTAATCGCCGACCATTTGCTTCAATTAATGCTACCAGACGTTTCACTAATGATTTTTCTATAGCTAGCGGAACCATTTTAAATGCCAATGCTAGCACATAACACCCTTGATAATCTGCAGTTAAATATCCTGTTTCCGTTACAAATGCTTGAGTAAATGCTGCTTTAACATTCGCAGCATAATCTCGATACGACTGGCCATCATCACCTAATTCTTCAGCAATCTGTGCCAATAATTCAGCAGAATGTGCTAAAAATGCTGTCGCAACCAAATCTTTCGTCACGGCTGCCGTTTTCATCGGATTCGGGTCTTTCATCATGAAACTAGGAAACATCCAATCACCATAGTGAAATTGCGTATCCCATATATAACGGCTCAGCCCCTCTTTATCACCCGCTGCACTCGATTGTTCGAAAACAAACCATTTCTTCATCGCCTCATAATTTTCAATTAAAACCTCTTTATTTCCATATCGTTGATACAAAGTCCATGGCACCATAATAATCGCATCACCCCACCCAGCCGAAGCTTCCACTCCTGTAAATGCCAAGTTTTTCGCATCAAGTGGTTCTGGAGAATAATCGACGATGGCACCATTTTCACGCTGGTCAATTCGGACAGTTTTAAGCCACCGCTGAATCAATTGATTACTATTCATGAAAAAAGTTGAGGCAGATGCAAACACTTGCATATCGCCTGTCCACCCCACACGCTCTCTTTGCGGACAATCTGTCGGAATCGATAGCATATTCCCTTTTTGACTCCATAAAATATTCGACAATAAGCGATTCATTTTCGCATCATTAGTTTTAAAATATCCTGTTGTTTCCATTTGAGAATAAATCGCAATCGCTTTAATATCGTCTAATTTAAAATGCGTCAAACCCGTTATTTTCACATAGCGAAAGCCATGAAAGGTAAAATCAGGTTCTAACACTTCTTTTTGACCACGGCCAATAAAAATATCTCGGGCATCTTTATTACGGCCTACAATGTTACGGAAGAAGCGACCTGTCTCATCTAGTACCTCTGAATGCTCAATAATTATTTCTTGATCTTTCGCCAAATCAACAGTTAATCGCACTCTGCCAGCAATCACTTGTCCAAAATCAACAATATATTCTGTATCTTCTAACCAAATCTTTTGTGCATCCAATCGTTCTTGACGATAAACCATGGGCCCTTCCTGAGGCGTTAATCGTGTGTAATCTGCTGCGATTTCAAAGACTGCTTCTGGCAACAACTCTTCACTCACTTGCCAATCTGTATCTAAACGTAAATCTTGTTTTTCCCCAATTTGAATATCAGCATACACATGTTTTCCGTACCCTGCCGTAAACGAGTTATCCGTCCCAATAATTAATTGTTTTTCATCTTCAAATGTTACTACTAAATCGGCTAATAGTGCCAGTCGATTGCCAAATTGAGCACTGCCACCTTGAACACTGATACGTCCAGCATACCAGCCATCAGCCACTTCCACTGCTAGAACATTTGTGCCTACCTTTATCAAATTTGTCACATCATATTGTTGATACATTAAAAACTGTTGATAATTTGTATAGTCCGGCGTAAAAATAGCGTCTGTTACCTCGTGCCCATTCATCATCGCATGATAAATACCTTGAGCCGTTACAATTAATTCTGCTTTTTTTATTGGTTTATTCAACTGAAATACCTTTTTAAAATATACGGTTGGATTCAATCTTTCTTCAACAGGTGTCTGCTTAGCTTTTTTTCCAGCAAACATATCTACCAAAGAAAATTCTGGCTCTTCATTAACAAGCGCACGCGCTGTAGAAATCCAGCGTCCCACCCATGAAAATTTATTGTTTCGCATTCATTGTCTCCTCGTCATAATTTTTCGTTCGCCCATTGTCTACACTAGCTATTTTAGCGTTTGCAACCTCATTGAACAATGCTCGCATTTGATTGAAAACTGTGATAATATGACCTTAATGCACAGTGAAAGTGCAACTGTTCTGCCATGAATCACTGTAGTAGAAGTTACTAAAATTCGATAATGCTATAAGTGCTATGTGAAGTAAACGTCATTTCAAGCAATTGAATTCAAAATACGTCGAGGAGTGAATACTATGATTCAGGAAACCTTATTTAATAACTTACCAACCTTCATTGAAACACCGGAAATGATCAACCATCGGCTATCTTATGTTTATCCAGATGGTGATTTTATGCCCTTTACTAAATTAAACGACCAAGCAACATTGTTTCGGTTTTCCAATATTCTAGCAAGCATAGGACTACCATCGGATTCACAAATGGCGATATTATTTCACGAGTTAACAGAACCCACTCGCTTACATTTTCATGATTATATTGAATTATGTTATATCGCTAAAGGACGCTTACTGCATATTATCGGACACGAACCCATTATTATTAATGAGGGGGACTTATGTATCATTCCTGAAAACCAACAACATTTATTGGCACCTTTAGACCAAGCAAGTCCGTTAATTATTAATTGTCTCATTCATCCTGATTTATTGCGTAAAATCAACCAATTGTCACGACCGTTAGCCCTATTCGATTCGCATCACACATCTTTAACTACAATTAACCTATCTGAAACAAGCAGTGAAATATCCTTTCAACAATTAATTGTCGATTATATTCAAAATAACTTTCACAGTAATTTGACTGTGATTGGTTCGTTCATTCATTTTTTGAGTCGATTACAGCACGCAGACACTCGATCGCATTCATTATCTAAAAACCCATTAGTAATGCAATGCCTGCAAATAATTAAAGCCAATCCAATCACTATCACGCAAAAAGGTTTGGCTGAAAAAGTAAACTTTAGTCCGAGCTACCTATCACGATTGATAAAAAAGGCTACTGGTAAGACCATTTCAGTCATCATAGCAGAAGAAAAAATGCGCTTCGCTCAACACTTATTAGCGACCACTAACTATCCGATTACGACGATAGCGAATCAAGCAGGATATTCTAGTGAGAGTCATTTTTATCGATTATTCAAACAACATTACAGCATTACTCCCAAACATTATCGCGAGTTAATGACGAAATAGGATGGAACACAGTGATTAATAAGTCGGCCAAAATAGCATTCACAAAAATTCTGCTTCACTCGGGTTGTCTCGGCGTTTACCTCAGAAAATTCCTCTATGAATTTCTTGTATGGTAATATTTTACTCCAGCAACCCTAGGCAAAGCGTCCGCACTCACTCGCTGTATGAAAATAGGACTTGAAAAGTTATCAAATCCCCACAAGTCCAATTAGAAATGCTAATTTAACAGCATTATCACGCGTCAACTTGCTGAAATTTCTGTCTTTTCCAGTCCTATTTTTGTTTTTAATCTTCACAACCCCTTAATCGCATAAATCAACACATCTTCTGCGATTAAATAATTCTTCTCAACTTGAGCTAATATCGTCTTGAGCCCTACTGAAAATCCCTCTGCTTTTTCCAATACTGACATATGCTTAGCCATTTTTATAGTCGGGCTGGCCGAATACTTGATTTCAATTGGATAGAGTACGCCTGAATCTTCAATAATTAAGTCAATCTCTTTCATATCTTTATCTCGATAAAAGTAGATGGGATAATGGCTCTTCCCTTGGTTACTATAAGATTTTAAAATTTCAGAAACACAATAATTTTCCAAAACAGCACCTGAAAATGCTCCGTTTTGTAATGTCTGTGGGCTTGTCCATCTACCTAGGTATGCGACTAAACCTGTGTCAAAGAAGTATAAGACCGGTGCTTTTGTTACACGTTTTAACTGATTATTAGAGAATGTGTTAATGATATACACCATGCCACTAACTTCTAGTACTCCAATCCACGCTTTAACCGTTTTTTGGTCTACACCTACCTCTTGGGCAATGCTCGAATAATTTATCTCTTGACTGGTTCTCGCTGCTAAAACAGAAATAAATCGATTAAATACATTTAAGTCTTGAATAGCTGTTAACTGTCTCACATCTCGTTGGATAAATGTTGTTAAATAACTCGCGTAATACATTTCCCAATCCATATCTAGGCGATGGTATAATTCTGGCATGGCTCCTCGATGGATTATCTTCCATAATTCAGGATAATCTAATGTTGATTCATTTTCTTTTATTGACGCAACCGAAGGTTTAAAGGGTGCGACTGCTGAATTTCCCATAATTTCTTGAGTAGATAAAGGTTTCAACTCCATAATCCCAACTCTACCCGCTAAACTCTCACTAACATTTTGCATCAGCGAAAAAGTCTGTGACCCTGCTAAAATAAAGCGACCTACCTCATCCGTTGAATCAACGATACGTTTAATTTCAGTAAATATTTCTGGACATAATTGTACCTCATCAATAATCAATTTCCCAGGGTGATTAATAAAGAATAACTTGGCATCTGATTTTGCTAAATTCAATTCATTAATATCATCAAATGTTATGTATTCATATGTTTCACCATATAAGTGCTTTAACATCGTTGATTTCCCCACTTGACGAGGTCCTGTTACTAAAATAACCTTAAATGTTGAAACTAATTTTTTTATTACACCTTCCGCAGTCCTTTGGATATATCCCGTATTATCGTCTCCTATTTTGTTCGTTGGATTGACTTGATGGCTACTTCACAAAAGCACTCGTAATGGTTACCGCACTCCTGTACTTTTTTGCTCCAGTGGTTCCTGTCAAAGCGCTCGTTGTCACACTATGCTGATTCTGGTTCCCGCTTGCTGAAATGTCTCCACTTCGAAAGCCTCTGTGCGCCGTTAGCTTTTTCCTACAGTCCAAGACAAAGCTCTACAATCATACTATAATTATTTTAAGCTACTTCCTCGTTATACACAAGCAAAAACCCGTCCAATCCGGAATCAGATTCCGGATTGGACGGGTTTTCCTTTTTATTTGTTATAAATCACCTCAAAAAAAATCATTTCCACTTCCACTCGCCCGTTCTATCAGCTATAATGAAATTAATCAAATACATTTTATATACAAAACATATGCGCACAGACGCTTTAATATGAATATTTCGGTCGTCATGTATAGTAAACAATAGCACTTTATGCGTTGTTTAAATAATCTTCATTTTAAATTAGGAGGTCGCCATTATGTCAACCATTCATTTTCAACCAAGTCCTCATCTTATTGATTTTCATCTTGCTGGCTTTGCCTACTACGATGGTTTAGATGTAATTGAAGAATTGAAATTAGGACAAGTCGTTGAACTTGCTTTTGAAGCAAACAATCCCTTTGACCCACAAGCTATTGCTGTTTTATACAAAGGAAAAAAATTAGGCTATGTTCCTACAGCCAAAAATGATTTATTATTTACGCTCATTTATTTTGGCTATAGTGATATCTTACACGCTCGTATCCAAATGGTCGATACACAAACACATCCTGAACGACAATTGAGAGTCGTAGTCAACATTAAAGATAATCGAAACAATCAAGAACAATAAAGTGCACCCTGAATTCCCAGATACATAAATAGAATAATCGTAATAAATGTTGTTTTATCAATATTTGTAGCTATCTAAACACAGTAAGCACAAAAATTACGTGTTGAGTCCAACGCAACGATAAAAATTTTATGTTTCACTTACGAACATCTTAATATCAACATTTGTTTGAAAAGAATCTAATTATATCCTATGACATTGTTATAAACCCGAGGCACTTATAAAATCATAAAAATAACCACTCCATTTATCAGAGTGGTTATTTTTTATTGATTTCTTATTTCACATACAAATGCATTGGATAGGTAGTAAAAGCTGTTGGCTCTGCTTTTTCAGATGTGACAAATCCTGGTTCAGCAGCCAATACACTCGGAATACGATTGACAATTGTTCCACAAGTTAAAGCAACAGTATCTGGTTTTTTCAGTGTAAATTCCATATCTGGCTCACCTGTAATATACCAATCACACATATCACCGTCTTCAGGGCGATACACTTTACCAATACATTCAACTTCTAACTCAATACCTTGATGGGTTTTAACAGTCGTTACGGCAGACATTCCTGTTGCTTGACCAGCCGGAATGACACGTCCTAATGTTTCAGACTCAATATCTTCTTCCAATGTATAAGGAACACTTTCTTGTGAAATTGACGCGATTGTCCAATTCATTTTAGAACAAATCGCTTCTGCGGCATTCCACATGTAGGACGGGAAGCTTTCTTGTGAGGCGATTTCTTTGTCAAATTTATCTAAATCATAACCCGCACCATGGGCTTCTGCTAACGCTAATCCGTAATCTTCTACGTTATATGATACAATCCCTTTAACTTTTTTCACTTGATTCATCCCAGCCAACATTAAGCACGGCATATTAATCCAATAAATATCTTGCATACCAGAACCCATAATAGTTACGCCATTTTCTTTTGCGATACGGTCTAAACGATTCGTTTCAGCTGGTGACGTATTCCATGGATAAATTGCTTCTTCACACGTTGTGATGACATTAACTTTATTTTTCAATGCCAGTTCGAAGAACTCATACATTTCAGGCATATATGAGAAAATCGTTACAATTGCAATATCCGCTTGGCAACTATCAAATACCGCTTGTGCATCATCTGAAATTTTTACACCTGTCTTATAACCGAGTTCAGCAAAGTCACCCACATCTTGACCGACAACAGCTGGATTATTATCGATTGCGCCAACAATTTCTACGCCATGTTCAATTAAATAACGGAAGATGACTTTCGACATTTTCCCACAACCATACTGAATTGCTTTTACTTTATTTAACGTCATTTGAAACACTCCTTATTTTTGTATTTTTTATCACAAGTTTAGTATAATGTCTATAGTAACTATAGAGTCAAGGAGGGTTTTTGAATTGGATAATTTATTAAAAATCGGTGAATTTTCGCGTATTAACAATATCTCAATACAAACTTTACGATACTATGACCAAATTGGATTACTGCATCCCTATAAAGTTGATGAATTCACAAATTATCGCTATTATCACATTAATCAATCAGCACTCATTGATATTATCCAGTATTTACGGCAACTTGATTTTTCGATTGAGCAAATAAAAAATATTTTAACAGACGAAAATCCCAATCGTATCCTCAATGAAATAAAGTGTCACGCCGAGCAATTGCTGCACGAACACCGTATGCTCACCCAAAAAATAAAAGAATTAGATATTTATCAGCAATCTGCTCAGTTATATATCGACTGTAATCATCGCCCTTCACTTGATTTTGAATACCTGCCTAAGCGAGAAGTGCTGACGTATACACTCGAAAATAATATTTATCAAATGGATGATGAAGGCTATGAGAAAAGTTTGCGTGCTTTTAAAAATACATTAGTCGACGAACAGATTATACCCGCACCCTTTATGCGGATTGGTACGATTATGGAACAAAAATATTTTTGCGATAAATATTGGTATTCTAATAAAATGTTTATTATTAATGACCAATTATATCCGACTGAAAAACTAAAAGCACACCATTTTCCTAAGGCTCTTTATGCGATTAGCTATTGTCACTCCTTTAATGAAGAGCTACAATCACTCGACTATTTTTACCAAGCTGTCAAAAAAGCCGGCTACAAAGTAACCGGCGATTATATTTGTGAAGTGATTTATGAACATCCTAATTTGATGGAGAATAAGCGACATATGTTTATTCGGCTACAGGTACCAGTGAAAAAAGTTACGGATTATTGAAATATGCGTTGCCTTTCTACTCTATCAACTACTTAAGACTTGGATTCCATTTTTGATAAACATTCACCGTGACCATGTCCTCATTAAACTGAGAACGTGGTCTTACTTCTTGCTTTATCAACTGAAAATTATTTTTGATAATCACTGCATTACTACCCAGATTCTCCACCTCAGCTTCAATGAAAATCTTGGAATATCCCAATTCAAATAAGTAATTAACGACAGTTGAAAATGCCTCTGTCATAAAACCTTGATTCCAATATTTTTCCCCAAGAACATAGCCAACGACAGGTGATGCTTCCCAAAAATCTGCAATATCAATCATACCTATTAATTCCGCTGTTTCTTTCAATTCAATGCCATAGCGAACTGTTTGCTGATTTTGATAAGCTGCTAGCCAAGTATCAAGTATTTGCTGCGTTACGTCAATGGAATCATGAGGATCCCAGGTTAGATATTTTGTAACTTCTGCATTATTTGCCCAACCATAGTAAATTTTTGGCGCGTCGTCTTGTCTTAACTTTCTTAGGCGTAATCTTTGTGTTTCAAGTTCTTTCATTGGGAAGGCCTCCTCGTATTCTCATTCTGTTTGAATGTCTTGACAGTCACTGAGCAAAACTGTTGAAATACTCTGATACTTCTACACCTCTGCTCCAGTAATTCAAGACCACTCATCTGTATCCGCTTTATTCTACAGTTTTTTGTAGTATAGCACTGCGTGATTGGGCTGTCAAACTGACTTTTGCTTTGATTGGTTTTCATGGACAAATGTGAGGTTTAACAGTTGTTGGTTGGTGATGGGGCATCGGTGTCACTTGCTATATTCCCATTGTATTCGCCAGTGACAGAGGCGCCCTTGACGATGCTTATTTGCTTTGTAACATGATGTATTTGGCATGTGTCTGATTTAATTTTACTGAACCTGATGAGACATAGGTGCCACTTGACTGTTATTCGACTTCTTTCGTGTGGGACGCCTCGTATTGTTCAGCAAATTTACAATGAGACTATCTATCACTTGATATCTTTCCTTATTCAATGGGACGTTTTTGTCCCTTGACTAATTTTATATTCGTTTATATTCCAACAAGTGCATCTAATAATGTGCCTTCTCCCTTTTCGTGAAATGTTTAGCAAAACTTTACACTACATTAAGATATATCTGATTCTCAACCCTTTTGTGAAATGTTACACTAATAATATAAGGAGGCATTTATCATGAAAAAATTAACAGATAAAATAACTTTGCGTCGTGGTGCAACACTTAATACTCGTATTATTCAATCCCCAATGCTAACCAATAGTGGTTTGGATGAAAAAGTCACTAAAGACACACTTAAATATTACGGCGCGCGCTCTCAATCTGCTGGAATGATTATTGTAGAATATACTAGCGTCAGCTTAAATGGTGGCCCTTCACGTTCTTGGGCTAAAGACCGTGAACAATTGGCTATTTATGATGACAGCTTTATTAAAGGTCATACAGAATTAGCTAACACACTAAAAAAAGATGGCAATAAAGCCATTCTTCAATTAGTTCACTCAGGACGTGAGGCGCAATATCGCCATGTATTAGGCGGTCGTGTGGAAGTCCCTTCTGCATTAGATTTTCCTTGGATTGACTATCCGCTACATGAGTTAACAGAAGATGAAGTATGGCAAATTGTCAAAGATTTTGGAGCAGCTACAAAACGTGCTATCGAAGCAGGCTATGATGGTGTTGAAATCCACGGTGCGAATCATTATTTACACCAAGAATTCTTCTCTGCTTTCTCAAATAAACGAACTGATTATTGGGGGGGCAGCCTAGAAAAAAGAATGAATTTTGCTATTGAAGTTGCAAGAGAAGTCTTCAAGGTGGCAAACGATTTAGCGTCGAAAGATTTCATTATTGGATACCGAATTAGTCCCGAAGAAATTCATGGCGAAAACATTGGTTATACATGGCATGAATCTACTCAGCTCATCGGTAAATTAACCGAATTATTTGACTATGATTATATTCATTTATCAACCAATGATTATACAAAAACTCCAGCTGATTCTGATAAAAATTTCGCTGAGCTATTCCGACCTAGTGTCAAAGAACCTGCCCTATTAATGATTGCCGGAAATATTTTGACCTATGAAAAAATGAATGATGCTTTAAATTACGTGGATCTAGTTAGCTTAGGTCGCGCAACATTAATTGACCCTCAGATTGCCTATAAAGTATCCAATGGTAAAGAAGATGACATCTATACTGAATTCAATGAAGAAAGTGTTAACAATGCTCACTTAACACCAGGATTAATTGATTTATTAGCAAATGCCGAATATTTTGGAGTCCCTGGTATAAAATACTTACAGACACTCACTACAACAAAACTAGATGATGTCGTAACACATGATGGTACACAATAATCGTTTCATCGCATAATAGTAAAAATCGCAAAAAACGGGTTTTATCCGTACTTTTGCGATTTTCTCTTTTATTCAATGTTGCGCATTTCCGCTTCTATGGCTCGACTAATCTCGTTTAATAAACGTCTTGTTTCGTCGGATAATGTTTTATTCGCGTTCGTCAACCAACCCATTTTAAAATTATCATTTAAAATATGGCCGATATCAATTGTCTGCAGATTTTTTATTTTATCATCATTTGATAGTTGACTCTGTACCACTCTCGCAAAACAAATTGTATTCAATTGATTGATTGCTTCTTCCATTGCCCAAGCATCATCAACTCTTAGCACCCGTACAAGCGGCCCGCACTGAAACTGTAATCGTTCAAAAATCGCATCATGCAACTTATCATTAAATAGACAAAATTTCTGAGTCTTTAAATCGGCTATCGTTATTTTTCGATTTAAATGTACAAGTGGATTATCAAGGCTACATAAAATCACCAATTTACTGTCAATAACCGGCGTAAATGTCATATTCTTTAACAGTTCCTCATCATAACTATTAACAGCTATAAAACCAGCATCAATAGTTTGATTCGTTACATTTTCAACAATTGTGTCTAATTCATGGCAACTAATATCTAACGAGATTCGTTCCTTCTGCGTTTGATACTGCTGGATAAACACATCCATAAACGGTCGTAACATTGTATTCATATATTGAATCACAATCGGTTTTATATTTTTTGGATTCGAAATGACTTTTGCTAAATTCTCAAGGTGATTTTTCGCTTTTAAAATTTCTGACATAGCTGCGAGCAATTGTCTTCCTTCAGGTGTAATCATTGTCCCTTTAGACGAACGATTAAACAATTTTACATTCAACTCTTCTTCTAACTGCTGAATAGATAGACTCAAACCCGGTTTTGTTATATGCAACACTTCAGCTGCTGCTTGCATTGAACGATATTGGGATAATACTTCAACATGTAATAATTGCTCAAAATTCATATCGCACCTCCAACCTTGATACGTCCAATGTACTGTATTGTGGGGGTAAAAGCAATCTCATTTTATAAATTATCCATGAAAGTTTTTTAGAATTTGCACAAAACACCCCATCATAGCAAGACAAGAAATCATGTATGAAACTTTATGCGACTCTTCCAATAATGCTCGTGTACCTCTAACAAACCATCTTCACTGTGTCCTTCAATTTTTACACCTATCTTAACACACTATAAAAACAACTATAGAATTTCGAACTAAATAATTACTCTAATTTGGTATCACTGACTGCACAATGTTCACATTGCCGATTGGAATTTAAATGGCTGAATGAAACGTATGCCATTCAGCTATTCTTCCGCTAGTATCAGACATCATTTTAATTCTTTTTCCTATTAGATATGGGTATTATATGTCACCATCCGACAAAGAAACATGCTTATATTTCAGTATAGATGAAAAGACTACGGCATCCTTTCCAGCGAATCAAATCTGTCTGCCTAAATAATTGATTAATACAAATGCAATTCCTCCCAATATTAACAGCATAAAGATAGCAATATTAATGCCTATTGCAACCGAAACCGCACCGGTAAAAGTCGGAATAATTAATGAAGAACCTCCCATGAATAGACTTAATGCTATTAATTGCCCACTACTTTGGACATTTGCTGGAATAATTTGACTAATTATCATTTTAGAAGCGACCAAAATAATTGGCGTTGTGAAAATTTGAAATGCACTAATTAAAATAATCTGCCAGCCTTGATTAGCTAGTCCAAACAGTAAGAATTGTCCCATTAAAATTAATGCCGAAAATCTTAATAGCTTTAAAGCATCGTATCGTTTTATCAACTTTTTCCACATAAAATACATTGGAATTTCTAATAAGGAACCCATTGCCCATTTAATTGATATTTCAACATTACTCGCACCGACTGCAATCATCTTATCCACAACTAATCCAGAGTTAGCCACTATCATTGAATATAGCATAAATAGTACAATAATAATCAAAATATATTCTCGGTTCTTAAATAATTTTTGTATATCGGCAAATGTTACTTTCGTAGCAGTGATATCTCGGTTAACATCAGGTAGAATTAAGATATTAAAAATTGTCAACAAAAATATTATCAATAATAATATCGCGACCCCTTTATAATTAAAATACAGCAATACCGCACTCGAAATTAAACTACCCAGTGCCCACCCCATGGAACCAAAGGCTTTAATGGAAGACAATGCCTCTTTTAAGGTAGTATGCACCCCAAGTATCCACGTATCTTGAAGGCCACATAAGGTGTTCAAGAAGCCACCTGCAATCGAAATACCAGCCACCACAAATAAATAGCTATCCATAATTCCTAAAAATACCAAACTACAACTAGCGGCATAAATCACAGTGGATAAAAGCACAATCCATTTCATTGAATTATACTTATCCGAAATGTAGCCTAATGCAAATTGTAATGCTATATTCAACAAGGCCAATCCAGATAAAGCAATCCCTCGTTCATAAGGTGAATAGCCAATGCTATCCATATACGGAATAAGATTGGACATACAAATCCCAAATGACAAATAAGATAAAAACTGTAACAACTTAAATTGAGTTTCACATTTATTCACTTTCATCTACTTATAATCCAAAACAAAGAGGAGCTACCCCCTCTTTGTTTACTCTTTCTATTATTTTAATTCTGGCCAATAATCTTTATTAGCTTCAATCATATCATCTAAAATTTCTTTTGCAACTTTTCCACTTGGAACGGTTTTATTCATAATGAATGATTGCCATAATTTTTGGTAGCTTCCTTCAATGTAAGCTTCTACAGCTAATTTTTCCGATGCAACTTGTTGTTCCATTAAACCTTTTTGGAATGTTGGTATTGTACCAATTGACATTGGTTCATATTGATCTTTACCCACAATACAAGGAATTTCAACCATTGCATCATCAGGGAAGTTTTCAATCGCACCATTATTTGGAACAATTAGTAAGAAGCGTTCTTTCGTATTAAATGCCAATGCACAGGCCAGTTCTACAATAAATTGCGCATGTTCACTGGATGCAAACCAAGTATCTTTTGCAGTTCCTGCAGCAATAATACGTTCGCATTCTTCAATTGTGTCTTTTTCACGACGATCCATAATCTCATTTGCACGAGTATAATTCGGATCAGCATGCTCTACGGTTTCATCCGCCATTAAATAGTATTTCAAGTAAGTATTTGGTAATGTTTCCGGCTCCATTAAGTGCAATTCTTTTGCTGCTCGCATTGTATCTAGCCAAGACGATTCTTTATGTTGCCCTTGAGGTGTAAATTCTTCATAACCTTTTTCTTTAACATATTCTTTTAATTTCGGCATTAAGTCATTACCTTCATGGTCACGAATTTGAGTCCACCAACCAAAGTGGTTTAACCCATAATATCTTACATCAAATTCCTTACGCGATTTCATACCAAGGATGCGTGCAAAGATTTCTTCTAAGCAGATTGGCATATCACATATATTGATGACACGAGAATCAGGTCTTAATCGACGACATGCTTCAGCGACAATAGCTGCTGGATTGGAATAATTTAACATCCATGCATTTGGAGAATATTTTTCCATATAATCGATCATTTCAATTAATGGACCAATAGTTCTTAATCCATAAGCAATTCCACCTGGTCCACATGTTTCTTGTCCCACAACACCATGGCGGAATGGTATTTTTTCATCTAATTCACGCATCTTAAATAATCCTACACGGATTTGAGCCATGACGAAATCTACATCAGTAAAAGCTTCTTCAGGATCAGTTGTATATGAGAATTTTACATTTGGGTTGTGTTCTCGAACAATTATCTCACACGCTTTAGCAACACGCTCTTGTCTTTCTTCAAAATTATCATATAACTTAATCGATTCAATTGGAAATTCATCCGTGTTTTCCAATAACATTGTAACAATCCCAGCTGTATAAGTACTACCGCCACCAGCAATTAAAATTCTTTGTTTTTTCTTTTCCATTGTAATATTCATCCTTTCTTACAATAACGCTTCAAAATCATCACGTACATACGGAACATTTAATCCACAAATTACTTGAACAGCTGTATCATTGTGAACCAATCCTGCTGCACCTGCTTCTTTAAATTCAAATTCTTTGCCTACCAGACTACCATCTTTAACTGTCACTCTAAGACGCGTCGCGCAATTGGTAACATCTACAATATTTTCCGGTCCACCTAATAAATCAAGATATCGTTCAGCTTGAACTTGGGTTTTTGTTTTCTTTTTACCATCTGTCGCTTCAGCAGTCGTTGCTCCGGCACTCGCTTTCTTATCTTGATATTCTTTTTTAGAATAGAATTTAACTTCATCATCATCTTCTCGTCCCGGTGTTTTGAAATTCCATTTTTTAATCATATAACTAAACACAAAGTAATAGATGACCGCAAAAACAATCCCTAAAACAACTTGAGTTAAATAAGTTTTATAGTGATAGTAACCTAATGGCAACCAGTTCAAGAATATCCAGTTGATAATCCCACCACCAAAGTCACCGACAACACCTAGCGTAAAAGCTATCGCTTGTAACGTTGCATCAAGTAAGGCATGTACTAAGAATAAGGCTGGTGCAATAAATAGGAATGTAAATTCTAATGGTTCAGTAACCCCAACTAAAATTGCTGTTAAAGCCGCTGGAATTAATAATCCTAGTAATTTCTTTCTCTTTTCAGGTTTTGCTGTATTATAAAAGGCTGCAAAGATACCGATAGAACCAAATACTTTTGATAGTCCTGATAGTGAGAAACCAATCGGATACATTTCTTTTAATGTTTTTGCATTCGTTGCAAACTCTTGTAAGTGTGTTGCCCAGTACACTGATGTACCACCTTGAACAACGGCATTATCATAAGTAAATGGTGAATAGATAAAGTGATGCAAACCGGTAGGAATAAGAATCTTTTGTAAGAAACCATATACCCAAATTCCAAAGCTACCACTATTGATAAAGAAAGATTGTAACCCTGTCATTGCATGTTGAACACTCGGCCAAATAAGACACGTTAAGAATGCCACTGGCAACATAGCAAAGAATCCTAATGCAACTACAAAAGAAGTCCCTCTAAAAATACTTATGTAATCCGGTAATTCTTTGTCATAAAAACGATTGTGTAAATAAACGACAATACCGGATACTAACAATGCACCTATCATCCCTGTATCAAGTGTTTTAATACTTGCAATCATGGTTAATCCCGAACCAGTACCTGCTTCAGCAGCCATATCTACTCCGAAGAATCCACCCCAAGATGTTAACATTGAGTTTACGAAATAATTAAAAATTAAATAGACGGCTATTGCTTCTAAACACGCTCTTGCTTGTTGTTTTTTAGCTAGTGCTATCGGCAAAGCAAGTGCAAATAATAAAGGTAATTGCATGAACACCATCCATGCACCGGAAGAGATAACCTTCCAAAACTGTGACCAAATCGTATCTGGTGCTGCGAGTGCCCCAAATATATGTTGGTTTGTCATTACAATTGAGATACCAACCATTATCCCTGAAAACGCAAATAATAAAGTTGGAGTAAACATTGCGCCACCAAAGCGCTGAATTTTTTTCATCATAAGCTTGACTACTCCTTAAATTATTTCTTAACTTTTGTAACCTGTTACATTTTCTATTATAACCAAGCTGCCACTACATACAACCGTTTTCAGCTATTAAGAAAATCCGTCATAACGCAAAAAAAAATTCACATACCCTGTGAATTTTTTCCGCTCAATATTATCGGTGTTCTTTGTTTTGTTTATATATTGCATATTTGATAAATAATAATTCCATCATGACAAAATATAGCATCGTCAGCTTATAACTTGGATGATGCTCGATAAAATTTAAGTCTTTTGATGAAATGTATAATTTTTCATCACTTAAATCAGATAGGATATTGTTTTTAAACTCAGTGAAGGATATAACTTTTGCGCCTTTTAGCTTTAGTGTTTTGGCAACATCGATAATCGCTTCATTATTACCACTTAGCGATATTAATATCACCACATCTTTTTCAGTAATCACATCATACAGTGATTTATCAAATGTAGACCCTTCTACGTTATAGATTAATTCCCCACACGACGCAAACATTCGTTTCATCTGTCTGCCTACAGTACTTTGAATATCACCAGAACCATATACAAAAATACGTTCGCTTTCAAATAATAACTGGCAAACATTTTCATAATTCTTTACTTTTTGTTCTTCGATATATTGAATAATACTGGTACACGCATCTTCATATACCCTCGAATCAAAGGTTGGTTTATTAGCATTATCGATACTCATCAGCACTTTAAATTCACTATACCCACTCAAACCTAATTTCGTAACAAAGCGAGAAATGGTCGTTCGTGAAACATTCGCCAATTTAGCCAACTGGTCAATCGTCATTTGTGGTACTTCAAAACGATTTTCTTTAACTGTGCGCCATATTTCTAAATCTGTTTCATTCAATTTTGAGTACGCATCAAAAACATATTCTTCAATTTTTCCTCTCATCAATAATATCCTCCTTTCAAAATTTTTGTCTTAGTCTTTATTATAAGAAAAAAAGATGTAAACACAATAACGGTTTCATTAAAATTACACTGTTTTACTCGCCTCAATCTACAAATATATCTCCTTACAATTCTTCACTATTAACATAGGTTCCCCAATTATTTCCCAAAAATTCACCCCTTAGGCTTTATTATTTAATCAATCATTGCTAGAATAGTGAAGTAATAAAACTACTCACTCGAAAGGAAGACACACATGTCATTGAAGAGTATACTTGCTCGTTCTGCGGGCAAACTGACACGATGGGGATTAACTACTTTTACCCGCGGAGGCAGTAGCTTACCCGGTAAAGTTGCTACTACTATCGACCCAAATATATTAAGTCATTTAGCAAACGATTATCACGTAATCATCATTACCGGTACGAATGGTAAAACATTGACGACAGCACTTACGGTGCAAGCACTACAGACAACCTTCGACCACATTATCACGAACCCAACGGGTAGTAACATGGCACAAGGGATTGTTAGTACCTTTTTATCCGCTCCTGCATTACCGAAAGGTCACAAGGGAATTGCTGTCTTAGAAGTCGACGAAGGCTCACTCAAACATGTGGTAAAACATTTACAACCTATCGCCTTTGTTCATACCAATGTTTTCCGTGACCAAATGGATCGCTACGGCGAAATTTATTCCATCTATCAATTGATGACTGATGCAGCTAAGCAAGCACCGGAAGCCACCATTATCGCTAATGGCGACTCACCATTGTTTAATTCAATAGAATTACCCAATCCACGTATTTACTTCGGGTTTGACCATGAATCTGACCATGACGTGACACCGCACTATAATACTGACGGACTATTATGTCCGCACTGCCATAAAATTTTACAGTATCACGCACTCACCTATGCCAACCTCGGTAAATATTATTGCCCAAGCTGTGATTTTAAACGCCCTGAGTTAACTGATAAAGTGACTCAATTAGATGAATTAGCCTTGACGCATTCACGATTCGCCATTAATGGTCACCCATTCCGCATTCCAGTTGCTGGTCTTTACAATATTTACAATGCACTTGCAGCATATAGTGTCGCATCTTTTCTCGGTGTTAAACCAGATGACATCGCCCAAGGTTTCGCAAGAGCTGGACGCGTTTTTGGACGCCAAGAAATCTTTGAAATCGACGGTAAAAAAGTATTATTAAATCTAGTAAAAAATCCGGTTGGACTCAATCAAGTACTCGAACTAATTGGTCTGGATAAAAACCCATTTACTTTAGTCAGTATTTTAAATAACCGTTATGCAGACGGAACCGATGTGAGTTGGATTTGGGATGGAAACTACGAACAAATTGTTGATTTTCCAATCGAACAAGTGATTACTTCTGGAATGCGTGCCGACGAGATGACATTGCGCCTCAAAGTAGCCGGTATCAATCCAGCTATCATGGCTCAAGTCGAGTCCCATGACGAAATTATCCAGCGCATTCAGCAAGCTGATACCGAATATGTTCATATCTTAGCAACCTATACGGCTATGTTAGATTTACGTGAGACATTAATCAAACGTGGATATCTAAAAAAATAATCACACTAACTTCACAGTGATTTCAGATGACAAAACCGTCTATCGCATGACTTTTAGCTATTAATAGAAATGAGGTCAATTATGACAAACACACTACGCATTTGCCACTTATATGGCAACTTATTAAACACCTATGGTGATAATGGCAACTTATTAATGCTGCAATATTATGCACGCGAAAAAGGTTACCCTATTGACACGACGATGGTAAGTTTAGGCGATTCATTTAATGCCGATGATTTTGATATTGTCTTTTTCGGTGGCGGCCAAGATTATGAACAAAAAATTATCGCACAAGACTGCCAACGACTTATTCCTGAACTAACCCGTTATATCGAGTCAAATGGTGTCTTGCTGTCGATTTGTGGCGGTTTTCAAATGTTAGGTCAATACTATACGACTGCTAGCGGCGAAAAAATTAAAGGTTTAGGTATTTTACCACATTATACTGAGCGCCAAATTAATAACCGTTTTATTGGTGATGTTGAGATTTACGATGAAGTCAATCAACAAACGTATTATGGCTTTGAAAATCATAATGGCGTGACACATTTAACCGAGCAACTACAACCATTAGGCCGAGTTATAAAAGGCAATGGAAACAATGGCGTGGATAAAACGGAAGGCGTCCACTATAAAAACACCTTCGGCAGCTACTTCCATGGACCACTGCTTGTTCGCAACGAATGGCTAGCCCGCCATATCGTCGACTTAGCCATCCAACAAAAAGAAGGAAACTAGTATGAATCTAAGCTCAACAATTTCGGTGTTTATTGACTAAAAACCGCTTGAAACCATACCATAACAAGTTTTCACTACCGAAAATTTGTCCACTTAATTAAATGATTTCGAGCACTTAAATTATTTGTTTAGGCAAACGAAAAAGCTGTGCGGCGTGTTCAACGTCTCACAGCTTTTGTTATTAAATTACCTGTCGTTATCATAACAGTAGTTGTCTTTGTGATGTCATCTACCCAAACAACAATTCCATTAACTCTTCTTGTGTCACACGGCCGAAGTACTTATTCACATCAATATTTTCAAATGCTGCTAAAAAGTCTTCTTTTGTAAAGCGGACACCCACTAAAGCATCTTCAACATCTTTAATGTCACCCAAGCCGAAAAAGTCACCGTAAATTTTGGCTGAACTGACTTTACCACCGGCAACATTGAAACGAAAATCAACAAAACCAAAGTCAAATTTCTTACTTTTCTCAATGTCAAACGCTGGGGATTCGCCATAATTCCAGTCCCAATTGCCAAAACGTTGGGCACGAATTTCGTAAACTTTTTCCCAATCTTTTTCTGTCAATACATATTGCGCCACTTCTTCTTTGGTTTGGACCCCGAAGATTTCTAACAATAACACATCACGGAATTCTTCGATAGATAATGATTTGTATTCATCTTTAACATAAGGCGCGATATTCGTTACACGCGAGCGAACAGATTTAATCCCTTTTGAAGCAATTTTTTCTTTACGTGGTTTTAACGCATTATTTACCTCATCTAAATCAGAGTTAAATAAAATCGTACCATGCGCAGTCATACGACCATCTTTAGCATACATGGCATTACCAGAGAATTTTTTGCCATCAATTAATAAGTCGTTACGTCCTTGCAATTCAGCGCCAGTTGCACCTAATTTATGTAACGCATCAATTACTGGCTTAGTAAAGCCTGCAAAATCACGGAAAGAACCGTCATCATCTTTAATAAAACAGAATGAAACATTGCCTAAATCATGATAAACAGCGCCCCCACCTGACATACGGCGGACAACTTGAATGCCATGTTCATCTAAATACGGTTGATTCACTTCTTCAATAGTGTTTTGATTCCGTCCGATAATAATCGATGGTTTATTAATATAAAACAGTAAAATTGGTTCATCAACTAATTTATTTTCAACAAGGTATGTTTCTAATGCAATATTGACACTTGCATCATAATTGTTTCCATTATCTACAAAAATCATTTCATCTTCTCCTCGTAATATATCTAATGAGCATTATTTTGACGCCAATGAGCTGACTTTAGCAGTCCCTTTTGTGCGTTTTACTGGCACGGCGCTGTCTTTTCTAATCTGGCTTGTTCGAAGGGCTGCTTGGCATCCACTTCAAACCCCTCTTCGCATCACTCGCACAAAGTTGGTTATTTAAGCTGATTTACTTGGACTGTCTCGGTATCCACTTCACAGGACACTTGAAGCGTTTTGGCGCTTCTGCGTCTCCTGCTCCAAGGGTCCGAGGCAAAGCAGCTGTGTTCACACTTTGATTCCCGGTGGTTCATCTCAAAGCGCTCATTGTCGCACTATGTATTTTCAGGCTCCAATGAGCTGAAATGACGCCACTTCAAAAGGTGCCTTTGTGCGTTTCACGCACGCAGTTACCTTTCTCCAGTGGTTCATTTCAAAGCGCTCATTGTCGCACTATGTATTAAAATTGCCATTGGGTTCGTGGTAGGGCTCTAGTTACTTTAATCGTTACATCTACCACTTCATTTACTTCTGCCATAATTTGTTCGGCATCTGCTTGCGGTGGGATGTGTGTCACTACTAATTCTTTTACTTGCGCACGATTTGCAAGTGTTGCTACTTCTTCACTTGTCATGTGCAACACATTTTGTCCAAATGAGCGACTAAAATTTGTATCCGCCACTAAAACATCAGCGCCGGCCGCAAATGCTACTAACGAGTCTTGCCAACCAGAATCAGCAGTATAAACCAGAACTTTGCCAGTGGACATTTCTTCTAAACGAATCGCTGCACATTCTACTGGATGCGTTGTTTGAATAAATCTTACATTAAATGGTCCAATAGTCATCGGTTCTTCTATTCGATACGGCAGCGCCTGAGTTGACACATCCTCCATCATTATCGGCCACAAATGCGAGTGTTCATTTATATACACTGGAATCATTCCGTGTTCACTCGCCGGCTTTTTCAAGAAAAACAAATGTTGGAAAACACCAATATCAGCACTGTGGTCGGGGTGGTCATGACTGAGCCATACGGCATTTAGCTGATTAACAGGCAAATAATGTTCAATCGCTAAAGCAGAACCACTACCGGCATCCAATAATAAATGAAATTGTCCATCTGTTGAGGTGACGACAAAGGATGTTGTGCCATTGTCACCCATTGGATATCCTCCGGCTGAACCTATACAATATAATTTCATTGCGTATCACCTACGCATTGTTGCGAATTTGTTGGACACTTTCTTTATTTAAGCGTTTAACAATAGCTGTTACTAAGCGAATCATATTTTTATAATCCTCTTCATGAATTATTGAGGTGTGTGAATGTAAATAACGTACCGGTACAGTAATCGCAATCGAAGGAATACCATCTAGACTTTGATGTTGTGACCCAGCATCAGTACCTCCACCTGTAATAAATGTGTATTGGAATGGAATACCTTCTTCTTCCGCAATATCAATGACAAATTCACGCAATCCTTTATGTGCAATCATTGATGCATCATATAAAATCACTTGTGGTCCTTTACCTAACTCGCTGTCTGCTTCTTTCGGAGTCATACCCGGCGTATCACCAGCTGTCCCTGTATCTAACGCAATCGTAATATCAGGTCGTAATAAATGCGTAGCAACTTTCGCTCCACGTAAGCCTACTTCTTCTTGTACATTCGCTCCGGCAAATAATACCGTTTCATGACCTGATGCTGCTAATTCACGTAACACTTCAATCGCTACTGCCACACCAATACGGTTATCCCATGCTTTACCTAATAAAAATGGCGTACCATTTAAACGACGTGTCTCAATATACGGCGTAATCATATCACCAGGACGAATGCCCCAAGATAATACTTCATCTTTTGAACTAGCACCTAAATCAACAAAAACATCCTGTAAATCAACCGGTTGTTTGCGTGCTTCAGCTGATAACACATGCGGTGGTTTTGAACCTGTGACACCATGGAAAGTTTTGCCTTCACGTGTCGTAACCGTCACTTGTTGCGCCAGTACAACTTGACTCCACCAACCACCTATTGGCACAAATTTTAAAAATCCTTTATCGGTAATTTGACTGACCATAAAACCAACTTCATCCATGTGCCCGGCAATCATCACGCGTGGTCCCTCAGCATTACCTGTATGTTGTGCAAACACGCCACCTAATCCATCTTCTAAAAAGGTTTCCGCCACATCTTTCGTTGACTCTTTAAACAATTGACGAATTTGCCCTTCGTTTGCGCCAATACCATTGGCTTGCGTTAATTGAACTAATAATTCTTCATTAATTGACACTGTTACATCACTCCTTCTTCTGGTTCGCTCGGCTTGACTTGACATCTGCTTCAAAAATCTCTTCTGTAGATTGACTTTTTCTTAATGGTTCAAGTCTGAATAGCCTTGCTAACACTATGTTTGATAGTTTCATGCAATGGATTGTTTTTACTCGCCATAACCAAAAATACGAAGCGGCTGAGAAAATCCTATCTTATCGCATTTTACCTCAACTTGCTGATTTTTATTATACTAAAGTTACGTGCATTTGTCATGGATATTGAAACGCCTGTATCTGAAATCTATTGGAATTTTTAAGAAACAATTTGTGGTTTCTCCTGAAGAAAACATCGAAATGTTCCAATGTTCTCGGTGATTAAGTGTCTGAATGCTTGAAAAATCTAAAAATGCAACACCATAGGTTCTAAATGCTCGAATACACAAATAAAATAATCATAATAAATGTTGATTTATCAATATTTGCAGCTACCTAAACTCAACAAATCACAGTAATTACATGTTGAGTTCAATATAACGATAAAAATTTTATGTTTTGCTTACGAATATCTTAATATCAACATTTGTTTGAAAAGTAACTAATTGTATCTTATGAATCCGGGAATTCACCTTAGGTTGAAACACACCGAAATTAATAAAAAAATTCAGGAATATCATTCGATATCCCTGAAAATCATGTTAGTGATAGTATTCATTGTATAGTTAGTTTTGGAGAGAGAGAGAGTTTTTTTGTTTGCTATCACTTTATACTATGAGTATATTCCTAGTACCTAAAATAAACTTAAAAGTACATAAACTTTTTTATCTCTTTCTCAACTTATCGTATGCCTTTTTTATTACGCTTGGCTTCCTTAATCACACGTCTTGCACGTTTGCGTGTTTTAATATTCGGACTATCTAAATAACGATAAGCATTCGATGTATTCATTGCCGCCATCTACTCATCCTTTCGTTCTAAATCACTTGGTATCAACTTTGTATCGTTCTTAAAGCAAGTCTGCGCCACTAAGACCTTGTTTCCAATGGTTCAAGCCAGACCACACGATACGCTTATCTTACCAACTAGCTTTTTTCACACCTGGAATTAATCCTTTATGTGCCAATTGTCTAAAATTCACCCGTGATAAGCCAAATTTACGCATATAGCCACGAGGGCGCCCATCAATTTGGTCACGCAACTTCAAACGATTGGGATTAGAATTCTTTGGTAGAGCCGCCAAGCCTGCATAGTCCTTATTCGCTTTTAATTCTTTACGAATATCTGCATAGGCGTCGACTAATTGTACTTGTTTTTGATATTTCGCAATTTTTGATTTTTTTGCCATGGGTACTCCTTTTCTAGCTCGCTTGAAACGGTTGGATGCCCTTGGCACAAATTACCTAGAGAACTTTCTCTCTAACGCTTGCCATCTAAGCATCCAAACTCAATCTTACGCTTATTTTTTCACTTCTTTAAAGATTGCGCGGCGACGTAATTTTGGTGAATATTTTTTCAACTCTAAACGGTCTGGGTTATTACGTTTATTTTTACTCGTAATATAACAACGTTCTCCTGTTTCTGTACACTCCATTAATATATTTACTCGCATCGTTGAAACCTCTTTTCTTTTATTAATCGTAATAGTTATCATTATAGAGTAATCATTACGATTTTTCAACTACTTTTTGTGAAAAAATATAAATCCTGCATTATTTTTCCCTTTAGAGTGCGTTCTATTCTTGTCACGTTCAATATTAGTTTGTTATAATGAGCGTAAAGGAACAATATTTATTGTAATGTTCCCTTTTAAAAACACAGTATCATATAGTAATGATGAAGCGTCTATATTTTCGCATCATACAAAACTTAGATAGAAAGGATTATATCACATGAAATTAATTGGACTCGTTGGTACAAACTCTTCGAAATCGACCAACCGACAACTATTACAATTTATGTCAAAACATTTCAACGACAAAGCAGAAATCGAAGTGTTAGAAATCAGTCATTTACCATTCTTTAACAAACCAGAATCAATGACTGTCCCAGAAAGTGTCACAGCATTAGCTGACAAAATTGCGGAGGCCGATGGTGTAATTATTTCAACACCAGAATATGACCATGCAGTACCTGCTGCTTTGATGAATGCCTTAGCTTGGTTATCATACGGCATCCACCCACTATTAAATAAACCCATCATGATTACTGGTGCCTCTTACGGAACATTAGGTTCTTCTCGTGCTCAAGCGCATTTGCATCAAATTTTGAACTCACCTGAGATTAAAGCACGCGTGATGACTGGTTCTGATTATTTATTAGCACATTCATTACAAGCATTTGATGAAAGTGGCGACATGATTAATGAAGAAAGCAAAGAAAAACTATCAAAAGCAATCGATGATTTCCGCGTATTTGTTAAAATTACACAACAATTATCGAATACATATGATTTATTAGAAAAAGAAGTCGAAAACTTCGATTGGGAAAATTTATAGGAGGTCGCTCATGAAAATTATTGGACTAGTCGGCACAAACGCTGAACAATCATATAATCGTCAGTTATTACAATATATTCAACGCAAATTTAAAAATATGTTTGAAATGGAAATTATGGAGATAAAAGATTTACCTCTATTTAACCAAGACGAACCTGGCGATGATATTGCGATTCGTTTATTAGACAACAAAATCAAACGCGCTGATGGCGTCATTATCGCTACACCTGAACATAACCATACTATTCCTACAGCGCTGAAAAGTGCATTAGAGTGGTTGTCGTTCAAAGTTCATCCTTTAGAAAACAAACCAGTAATGATTGTAGGAGCTTCGTATTACGACCAAGGTTCCTCTCGTGCTCAATTACATTTACGTCAAATTTTAGATGCACCAGGTGTGAATGCGTATGTCTTACCAGGAAACGAGTTCTTACTTGGTAAAGTTAAAGAAGCCTTTGATGAAGATGGCAATTTAAAAGAACAACGTACAATTGATTTCTTAGAATCATGCTTACAAAACTTTGTACAGTACGTTAACGTTATCGCTGCATTGCGCAAACCACAACCGATTGCGGATGAAGATTTAACCGTGTCAGGTAAAATTGCAACTACTATTGAAGGCGTTGACCCTGATGACCCAGAATGGGTAGAAAAAGCCGCTGCAATCGTTGGGGCTGCTGAAGGTAATGACTATGTTAAATTAGATCGTGGTGTCTTAACTGTTAACCAATTAAATATGTTTATGCGTGCCATGCCATTTGAATTTACATATGCAGATGACAATAACCAATTCTTATACTATAACCGTCAACATCAAGAACCAAGTCAAATGGTTGGCCCACGTGCACCTGAACAAGCCGGTAACCGTTTATCAACGGTACACCCACCACATACTTACAAAAATGTTAGCTGGGTAATCGGTACTTTACGTGCCGGTAATCAAGACCATGTACGTGTCATTGTTCCTCAACCAAATAAAGACTTAATCAACGTTCACAACTACCAAGCAATGTACTATCCAGATGGCTCATATGCTGGTATTAACGAATTAATCTTTAACTTCAAACCGTGGTTAGATTGGTATCTAAAAGAAACTGGTCAACGTTTAGTCGGCGGCAATGCATCCGTTGATGCAACAAGTAGCGCAAGCCAAAGTAATAATGCTACTTCAACAGACGCAACGAGCGGTGCAAGCGAAAGCACAGGCAACAGTGATGCAACAGCTGTTGATACAACAAGCGGCGCAAGCGAGCATTAATAGCTAGTGTCACGCAAGACTTTTGCAATGGATAAACGCAATTTCTGCTTTTTGAAGCCGGCATAGAGAGAGTACAAGCATAGGTCTTCTGTTTTAAACCACTGGAGTAGTGGCACCTTAAAAATCTATTCTCGAGTCTGACCTAGCGACGGCGCCCATCTATAATCACTTTGTGAAATATAAACAAACTCTGCACAACATTTGTGCAGAGCTTTTTGGTTATTCAATATATTGTGCCATCCCGAGTGATTGGTGCACGTCCTGTTGATGGTCGATTATTAATGCTTCGATTCCTGGTTGTAGTGCAATTTCCGCTAAAGCGGCTGTGATACGCTTGCCAAATAGTCGCGTTGTCCATATTTCTCCATCGCAAGACAACTCGGAAACAATTGTAATGCTTGCCATCGCACTTTCAATTGGATACCCAGTTTCACTCGAAAAAATATGATGATACGTTTTACCATTTACAGTCAGTTGCCGCTCATAAATACCACTCGTAACAACCGATTGATTTTTAATTTTAAGAATCGAGACATGGTTACCTCTTGGTAGTATGGGGTTTTGAATCCCAACACGCCAATAGCCGTCTATTTGGTTTGGGTTATCACCAAATGTCAGTACATTACCGCCAAGATTAATTAAGGCTGCTTGTGCACCTTGTTCTTTCAAATAATTTATCACTTTATCTGCAATATAACCTTTAGCTAGAGCTCCTAAATCAATTTTCATTCCTTTTTCCTTTAGAAATACGGATTGCTTTTCTGCATCGAGTCGAATTTTTTCTGGCTGAATCCGTGCTAAAACCGCTTTTATTTGTGTATCTGTCGGTAATTGCGCATCACTAAAACCAATGCGCCACAACTGCACGAGTGGTCCAATCGCAATATTCAATTGACTCTCGTATGGAAGCGAATGGCGTTTACCGATTTCAATTAACTCAAATAATTCATCATTTACTACAACGGGTTGAATACCTGCTCGCTGATTGATTTGCATCAACTCTGAGGTGTCACTATTCGCTGAAAAACGTTGTTCATACATACGCAGTAACTTATCGACTGCTTGCGTTTGTTGTTCGGCATCATCTGAAATAATGGTCATCGTAATGTTTGTTCCCATTAAATGTAGGGAATGGTATGCAGTATTCATATTGCCTCCTATTCTAACTAGTTGGGTTGCTTGACATACGCTTCACCACACGCTTTGTCTACTTGACGCACGCTGTGCTGTTGACTCCAGTAGTTCAAGCCAGGCTGCCTGTGCTCACACTATCTCCTATTCTAGCTCTAACTCACTGAAATGACTCCAATTTAAAAGCCACCTATGAGCACTTTTAGCACGCTGTTAGCTTTCTCCAGTGATTTGTATCATAGCTCTCACTGTCGCAATAAATATATATAATCAAACAACTTATTGACATTGCCAATACCAGTTTAAACCAATGATATGAGCTAAATAAATCACGCCTAACATAATTTTAATCCATGTCTTGGGCACAACTAAAATTGCGATAGAAAAAACAATCGTTAAGGATATAAAAACACGGCGCTTCTTTTCTTTCGTTATATTCTTTTCAACAAATGGCTCGTGAACATATTCTTGGTAAAATTTAGTGCTCGTTACATAACGATGCAATCTGTCTGAACTTCTACCAAAACAATACGCTGCTGCTAGGTAAAAGATGGTTGTTGGGATTCCCGGTACATATACCGCCACTGTGCCGATTGCAAAGCTAATGCAACCAATCATAAAATACAATATTTTCTTCATAAATTCCTACCTATTCTGATAATGGTAATTCTATTTTTTGTCGTAAATAACAAAAAATCCTCTCGGTATTATTATCCAATAATTGAGAGGATTTTGCCATCTATTTTTTTAGTAAGTCACTACTTATCCCTCTTTCTCCTAACTATCCAGTCATACATATTCATCACCCATCCGCATAGTAGTATCACAAAGCCTATCGGCATCACTCCCACGAAAAAATAGCGCATCGCACTCGGATTAGTCCAGGTATAAAAGAAATAAATACTACCTACAATAATCACTGTCAAATGAAAAATACGATTGAACCGACGCCAAAACAACCACTCTTTATCACTCATTTTGTTCCTCATCGCTCGCGCACTCTCCTCATGATTTTGTTAATAATATCCTACCAATTCAACAAAAAATACGCAATAAAAGTCCACCGACTCTATTGCGTATTCTCGCCTGTTGATTCTAGTTCTTTCGAGCGGCCTTGACGCTCACGTCAGACAAATACTCGCAGTGCTGTCGCTCACCTATGCTTTTAGGACCACTAATTCAAGACAGAGAACCGAACGTTCGCTCAGACTTTGTTTGATTCTTCCTCACCATAGTACAGTATCACTCGATTTTGTGCCCTACTTTTTTTCACGTCGATAATCCGTTGGTTCGAACTTCCACGAAAACGTAAGGTTAAATCACATTTTGACAAAATAAAACGACCATCTACCAATACATCAACGAATGATAACAACGTGAGTTTATCCTCGGTTTCCTGCATTAATTCATCCCAAGTATAGCCCGACCAAGCCCAAATATCTTTCGTGTCACCATACGTTTCACGTACGCGTTGACATAATTGAATAAGGATTTTCGTGTTTAAAAACGGCTCGCCACCTAATAAGGTTAGTCCTTGACAGTAAGAAGCGCCTAAATCACTAATAATTCGGTCTTCTAACTCTTTCGTATAATATTGACCATAATTAAAGTTTTGGATGATTTTATTATAACAGCCCTCACAGGCAAAGAGACATCCACTGACATAAAGGCTACATCGAACACCTTCACCATCAACAAAATTATAAGGCTTGTAGTCCGCAACTTTATGCTGACTCCATTCTTCACTACGCCACTGTTTAGGTTGCATCGCTTTCATACTAGGCACCCTTCACATGTTTTTTCCGTGCAGAAATTTCTTTGTGGCGACCTTTTACCATCGGACGCAATTGCGGGTTACCCAGATAACCGCACGTCCGTTTCACTACATCACAGGTCTCTGGATTGCGATTACCACAATGTGGACATTGAAAACCACGTTCAGTCGGTGTAAAATCTCCATCATAATCACATTCATAGCAATGGTCAATGGGAGTGTTCGTCCCAAGATAACCAATCTTGTCATATGCAAAATCCCATACTGCCTCTAACGCTTTTGGATTTTGACGCATATTTGGGTACTCACAATAATGAATAAAGCCTCCACTAGTATAAGGTAAATACTCCGATTCAAATTGAATTTTCTCAAACGGTGTCGGTTGTTTACGTACATCATAGTGGAAAGAATTCGTATAATATCCTTTATCCGTAATATCTTCGATATCGCCATAGTAACTGGTATCCATACGACAAAAACGATCCGTTAAACTTTCGGATGGTGTCGCATAGATACTGAAGTGGTATCCTGTTTCATCACCTTTTTTATCCGCGTAATCTTTCATTCGACGTAAAATATCGACTGTAAATGCTTTGGCTTCAGAATTCGTCTCCCATTCCGGACCATAAAAAGCTGTCGCTACTTCATATAAACCAATGTATCCCATTGAAATCGTAGCTCGACGATGGTTAAAAGCTTTATCGACAGATTCGTCTGGCGCTAAACGCACACCAAAGGCACCATGTTGATACAAGATAGGTGCATTTTCTGGCATTGCTTCCTTCACACGCTGAATACGATATTCTAACGCTTCCGCAACAATGGCTAGACGCTCCTCTAATAATTGCCAAAACAAATGCTTATTACCCATTGACTCAATCGCAATACGTGGTAAATTCAGCGTTACCACTCCAAGATTCATCCGACCTTCATTGACTTCATTCCCTTGCTCATCGTACCATCCTTGTAAAAATGAACGACAACCCATCGGCACTTTAAAGCTACCCGTTAAATCAACAATTTTATCATACATCAATACATCTGGGTACATCCGTTTTGTCGAACACTCTAACGCCAGTTGTTTAATATCGTAGTTAGGATCTTCCGCTGAGAAATTGACTCCTTTTTTCAATGTAAATACTAGTTTAGGGAAAATTGCGGTGCGTTTTTCTTTACCTAATCCTAAAATACGCACATTGAGAATGGCTTTTTGAATTTCGCGCGCATACCAAGAAGTCCCTAAACCAAACCCTAATGTTGTAAAAGGTGTTTGACCTTGAGAGGTATACAATGTATTAATTTCGTACTCCAAACTTTGCATTGCATCATAAATATCTTTTGCCGTACGTTCTTTAGCATAAGCTTCTTGTTTATCGACATCCTCAATCCATTGTCTAGCAGTCACTAAATGTTTCTTATAGTTCTTTTCCGCATAATGTTCCAATAATTCATCCACTCGGTTTACACTCGTCCCGCCATACTGACTGCTGGCCACATTCGCAATAATTTGCGCCATTTGTGCCGCTGCTGTTTGTATTGATTTCGGACTCTCCACTTGGGCATTCCCAATTTGGAAACCTTCTTCAAACATCGTTTTAAAATCTATTAAACAGCAATTTGTCATCGGTGCATAAGGATGATAATCCAAGTCATGATAATGAATCTGCCCTTTCAAATGCGCTTTTCTAACATTAGGAGGCAACATTTTTAGACCTACTGATTTAGCAATCACACCGGCACTTAAATCACGTTGTGTATTAAATACACGACTATCTTTATTTGCATTTTCATTAACAACTGTCTGCTCTTTTTGCGTTAACTGTTGAATTTGATAATTCAAGTCACTGGCTTGCGCTTCTAATTCTTGTGCAGTCTGTGCATAACTTGCATAATTCTTTTGCCACGACTGTCGCAGTCGTTCATCAGTCACAATATCAGTAATATCATCCGACTTAATAATTGTTTGAGCTTGATGTAAAATCTTCGTACAGATCGCATCCCAAGACTTCGTTTCTGCTTCATTCCATCCTGCACGAATCAGACTCAATTTTAATTTATGAGCATCAAACTTTTCCTGACGCCCATCACGTTTTTCCACAACTATCTGGTTAAATTGCACATTTTTCGGTTGGACCGTCGACATTGTTCTACTCATAAAATCACCTTCCACACAATATATTGTATCACGTGTTCTATTCTAACCTATATGTTGTGGTTTGTCCATCTTTATTAATTAAATATATCGCCCCTAAAAAATTGGCTGAGCAAAAAAATAACGTCTATCAACGGTCTTATTAGTAACAGACGAGCTAAGCTAAATAAATTTTTTGAACTAATAATTGCAACTCAATCCGAATAATCAACCGTAAAAAAACAGACCAGGCACTCCACCCGCTCTGTTTAATATCATTACAAATTGTTCAACATGAGTCTTTTGACATCCCCACCTCAGGCAGTCAACAATATGCAAGTATCGCACAGAGATGACGACTGAAGTAGACGTTATGTTAGCTCATTGAAGTCAGTCATTAAAATTCAGCTACAACTTCTCCACTAGCGTCTCGCGCTACAATGTGATAGCTTAGTGCAACCAAATCTGCTGTTAAGACTGCTGTATATCCATCGTATGCCCAAGTCAAGGTAATCATATTACCATCATGTTCAACTGATACATTCGCCTCACTATCAAACGCTGGATTCGTTTGACGGAATTGCAATAAACGCAATTGCTCCTGAATTGTTGGATTATCCAACATTGCTAGTGCTTGTTCAAGCGTGATATTCGTGCGATTAATTTCTTTATGCCCACCTTCACCCGCTCGAGCAACCGCTTCATGGTCATTTTTGCCTAAAAATAAATCTAAATACCACACTTGAGGTTTACCTGGCATAAACAATTGTAAGGCTCTTGCCAATAACATTTTGCGGTCATCTTCACCTAAAGCACTATAATACGTTGCGTTGACTTGATAATACATATTCTTTTTACCATGTAAATTCTTCACATAGCCGCCACGTCCGACGACAACATGAATCAATTCAGCAATCCGTTCCTCCGATAACATACCTTTCAAATCCAACAAAGGAATGCCATCATGGCAGCCCAACATATTGACAACTTTCATGTCTTTATCGATAATATCTTGCGCCCATGCAGCCAAATGTTCGCTTTCGCCACTTTCTAACGCATCGATTAATAATCCTGGCAAGAAGAAATCATACGTCAAATAACCTTTATCCGCAATGATTTCATGGGATTTTTCTGCATAACTCGTATGAATTTCAGGTAAAACACTTAATCCATGTGCCGCTGCCATTTGTTTAATCTTATCAAGCAACTCCCATGTCTCAGGTTCATTCATAAAATTTTTCTCGCCCGGTGCTTTTGGTGCATATGCAAAGGCATCTAAACGTACAATTTTCGCACCATAACCAGCTAATTTAGCTAATGTATCTTCATAAAATTCCCATACTAATGGCGATTTCAAATTCAAATCCATTTGCCCCATATATCTCCGATTGGTTTCCAAATACGAGACAATCTGCTCTTTATGCGCTTCAAATCCTGTAAAATCAATGTCACTCGGCGCCACACCTGCATCTAATGCTTGATTGACTCGTGAGGAGATAACATCAGCTGCCCAATATTTCAAATCCGTCCAACGAATCATATCACTCGGAATTAATCGCGGATATTGTACTTCATTATAAAATGTATTCCAATACGGTTGGTCACTGCCATCCGGAAAACGTACCATTAAAATCGGCAAGCCAGGTTTGCGGAAAAACATTTTGTCTAAACAAGTCGCATCTGGCTGAATAAAACCTTGAGATGTCATTTCACCATAGCCTTGCCAAAAATCATTCCAATTAATAAAGAAATCTTTATACACAGATTCGTGCCCTTTTTCAATCATATCTTGAAATTGTGGTGATAAAACCGATAAATGATTGAGCACAAAATCGAGTTTCAAATCTAACCCTAACGCTTTTAGCTGCTCTAAGTCTGCCTGAGTCGCCGTTAAATCATTCAATCCATAATCCAATACCGAAAAACCACGGTCTAAGTCACTGTTAAAGACACTCGGTAAAATATAAAAAGATGAAAAAGTATTCGCTAACTGCGGTTGTTGCAGTATCTGAATGAGCCCTTTTAAATCACCTCCGACACTATCTGGATAGGCATTTAACATCGGGCCAAAATTTAAAGTTTTCATTATTTACTACCCTCCGCTGCTGCTAATACATCTGCATACTCAATAAATTCACATTGATTAGATACGATAAGTTTTGCATTGGCTGCCTGATGAATTAACTTATCTTGTTCAATCTCAAGTACACGTGTCGTAAATGGACTATCAATTTTACCATCACGATTGCGTGCTAAACGGTTTTCTAACGTTTCAGCCGGAGTACTGTTTAAAAAGATTGGAATATCAATGCCTTCTAGTGCCTCATTACTACCATGCGTCCATTCGATAATCAATACATTAATATGGCTAAAATCCACTTTATCAAAGTATAACGACGTCTCGGTTCGCCCCATACGTTTTAACCAAATGGATGGCTCTCCTGCTTTAAATTGTGCAATAACCTGCGATAATTGCGCAAAATTAATTTCATTTTCCGTACCTAAGTAATTAACTAAGCCTTGGATACCTCCTTTAATGTAAGATGCCATCCACGGATAATCTTCCACCATCGTCCAGTCCGCTTCCGTATCATTATTTTGAAATTGCAATAACTGCTGCGCATGCTCTGCATTATAAACATCATCGGCTAACATTTGCAAAATACCTTGTTCACGGAAAATTTTTAAACGCTCCGCATCATTGTATACCGGAATACGTTTGGGATAATTATCGCCGGATAAGGTATAGCTACCAATACCCATTTGCTCTAAGAAATATGTAAACAAAGCAGCGACACCTGTTTTTCCAACACCTGAACCACCGCTGACTGAAATGACTATTTTATCCGAATCTGTCGCGGTCAAATGGTCTAACATCAGTTGCATCAAGCGCGGGAAAATGAGTGCCGCTTTTTTAATATGCGCTGGAACAATTTGAATACGGTCCCCTGGCATGTCCCCTTGTTTCATCTCAGAATCTATTTCAGGCAATGTCCATTGCGTTAATTGTTGTTGTAATTTGTCCATCAATTGTTGTTTCTCCATCTGTATTCTCCTCATGTTTGCTAGTGTTTGTACGGGTTAACAGCACTCATCTTCGCTCACTTACATGCTATTGGTGTTAATTATACACGAGAATGGATACCGTTTCCATTATTTTTAAGTGCCCGGAGTTTGGTTTTATCCTGAATCCCTAACGCAAATGTCACAATAGCTACTCAGGCACTTCAAGCGCTGCGATAAGTAACTGTTGCGACCACAACCAATTATCTATAATTGCTGAAAATACGTTGAGCCAGTCCATTACAAGGCTAACACGCATAGGTGCTAGCTCGACACATTAAGGTAATTGCACACAAAATGCGTTCAGTTGATAATTCACTCCTTCTTGACGTGCAGAATGCAGCCGTTCACTCGTATACGTCGATTCAGTTGAGTATTCAATCTGCCTATCTTTTAAACCAGCCATTTTTAATAAAGCAACATTCACTTGAATCATATCTAAATGGTATTTCTCACCTTTGGCGCAGAAATATTGCTCACGTTGGCCAATTGGTTCAAAGGCTTCGTAAACTTCGGGGCCCACTTCATAATGCGCCGCATCAATTGATGGCCCTACATAAACAATCACGTCACGGATATCGGTATGAAAATGTTGTTCCATCAGTCTCAACGCTTCGACACTAATTCGCTGCACTGTACTACGCCAACCTGAATGAACAGCAGCTAATACATGGTGAACAGGGTCATATAATACAACTGGTGTACAATCCGCATGACGAATAAATAACGCGACACCCGGTTCATTCGTTATGAATCCATCACACGCCTCACTCAATGGATACCCTGCAAATGTCGTCGTACTAGAATTGGTTTGACTCGACACAATCGCAATGCGATTGCCATGTACTTGATTGGCGTGATGCAATTGAGTTGGTTGAATGTCCATTTCTTTTAACAATCGTTTAACTGCTTGTCGATAAGTGGACTCCCCTTGCCCTAATTTGAAATTATACGACATCCCCCCAATAGCGTGAGGAATGTGGTATTTAGTTAATTGTTCGGATGGTTGATGAATCATTTTATCCTTCCTTTCATATCGTTACTGCCAACTTATTTGGGTGATGCTTTAATATCCATTTCCTTACAATTATAGCACAGGCTTCTACTGTTTAATCACAAGACTTTTTACACAATATTTAAATTCCTCAATAAAATGCACATATACCCGCTTTTTGTAAGTGAGTTTTATGAGACTTGTACAGAAAAAATAGCGCCTAAAGGCTTTTATAGCAAATATAAAAATAAAAAATGTTCTTATGAAAAAAACCAATAAGAACATCAACATTTATGAGCTGAATAAATATAGTATCAAACAGGGTGACACCTTTATTTTTTATATTAAAATTCCCCTGAAATATCCTGATGACCTCTATCCAAAAGAAAAATACATTCATTATTTTCGCAGAACTAACTAATACGAATATCCATATTAACAGAAGACCCCCATATACCATTAGTACCCTGTATTTTTTTAGTCCTTAAAGATAGATGAGCCGGATTTTAGCGCTTACTCGGTTTGATTTAACATTCACTTCACCCTCCTTCTGTAAACTGCATGTACTCCAGAGGCATCTCCAGTGATTCAATCCAAGAAACCTTACTCACCGTGATTTTTTAAGCTAAAACCAAGAAAATAACCTCTACCCATGTTAAACTATTAATTGAATAAACGAATGACTTACCAGCATCATGACAGAAAGGAACTTTAGACCATGCACCGCAATATCCAGCAAATTATTCAACACTACCAACCAAAACCAATGGGCGTCTCCAAAGCATATGCTGTTTTAATTCCACTGATTTGGGAGGATAATCAGTATAAAGTACTCTATGAAGTACGCGCACAACATATTTCGCAACCAGGCGAGGTAGCGTTTCCAGGTGGACGAATTGAAGACGGAGAATCGAGCCAAGAAGCAGCCATTCGTGAGACGTGCGAAGAACTCAATCTGCTACCAGAAAACATTCAGATACTTGGCGAAATTGACTATATCGCCTCCAACAACCGCATCATCTATAGTTATGTCGCACAACTGACAATCAACAATTGGCGTGACCTTTCACCCAACGAAGAAGTCGAACGCTTATTTGCCATACCCTTAGATACATTAATTGCTTATCCCCCTACTTATCACCGCCTAAATGTTCAAGTTAAACCCGATACACAGTTCCCATTCGACCGCATTCCAAACCAAATAAATTACAACTTTTCTAGTTTAACACGCCAAATCCCATTTTATGATTTAGATGAAGAAAATTTATGGGGCTTTACGGCGCAACTCACTCACCGTTTTACTGAGATAATCAAAGAAAATAAGCAGAGCTAAACAGGGACCAGGTTACACGTCCACGGTCACTAGACTGAAACTAAAAATCTAAAAATACGCATCAGCACAAATACATCGAGAGGGACTGTTGTGCGTTCCTCTCGATGTATATAAAAGGGGGTCTCAGGCACCAACCATTGACTTTTACGTACTACCAGACTCCATTGCCAGCGGTTGATTTCAAGCCTCTACGTATCAGCATTAACTTTTTCAACAAACTGAACCATCAAGCCACGAATATCCAGCTCAAAGATTGTTAAATACGCATCATCAATTTGTCCAATCACATTCACCCGGTCATCTGCTGGTAAATCTTTACCTACTAACTGTATTTCGCCGGCATAACGACCATAATACTTATTGTCCATAGTCATCATCCCCGTCAGACGCTGAAGACAATTTCCTGGTTCTACCAACGCTTCCTGCAGATGACGGCGCGCTTGGCTAATTCGAAGCAATTTACGTGGGGAGTCCAAACGAATATTAAATCTTTCATCATAGAGCACATCATAGGTAGACGTAAACGTTACAGGCAACTCAATTACCTCTTGTCGCTGCCAGCCATCAATCGCATTCCACTGACTTTGTGATAGCTTCACATCTCCTACAAACACCTCATCAATGCCACATTGCATTAATTTAACATACGCAAGTACCGGCGGCCAATCACGTGTCATCTCAATAGTCGGCAATCCACGATACAACGGTCCTCTTAAATCTTCATCCCCGGCAATAAATGCCATTGTCCGAATACCAATACTTCTAAATCGCTCGGCAATCATTTGAACATCGTGACTATCCATTCCAGTCTCAATACGTGGATAGTAATTGAACTGTGCATACAACTGATACGGCGCTTGCCGCGTAATGTTTGCCCACTCGTTCAAATGTGCAACTTGTATCGAGGCATTGATGGTTACATCGACGGTGTTTAAAAATTGTACGACTTCCTGCGCTGAGAACCCATCGTCCAAACGAACATTATCAATCGGGTATGTATCAATTAATGCTTGAACAGATTCAACCGCCAAATCTTTTAATACCCGCGGGCTAATATCAGCAATAATATAAGCCCCACGTTCTTTCAGCCATTGTAACATTACCAGTACAGTTTGTGGCTTTAATTGTGATTGTTCTTCCGGTATTTGCAGCGATGTAAACACATTTTGTCCTGGCGATAAGACCGTTTCCAGCCATTCTTTTTGCTGGTCAAAATGGTTTAAATAAACGGAAATTCCTAATGCATTACGCATTGTCCAAATCCTCTGGCTTCATCATAATACTTGTCACGATAAACCCACCAATATAAGCAATAATAAGCCCGATGAGATAGTGAACAATTTTAGATGGAATCATCAATGGTGTGGCTACTAATCCTGATGGTCCCCATGCGGTTGCTTGTACATTCATCAACATCGCATACGCACCACCAAACCCAGCACCGATACCAGCGGTAATAAACGGTTTACCTAGTGGTAAGGTTACACCATAAATAAGTGGCTCTCCAATACCCAAAAAGCCAGCTGGTAAGGCACCAGCGATTACTTTTTGTAATGATAAATGATGTTGTTTTTTCGCCATTAAATAAATTGCAATCGCTGCACCTACTTGACCAGCACCAGCCATTGCTAATACTGGGAATAAAGTCACCCCACCCATGGTTTCTAATTGAATCGCATAGATTGGTATTAAACCGTGATGCAAGCCTAATAATACCATCGGTAAGAAGACTGCGGATAAAATATAGCCGGATAATACACTAATCACTGGATTGCTAGAAGCGATGAATAAATTTAAAAAGGCGACTAGCCAATCAGAAACAAATCCAGATACTGGCATCACTAAGAAGACCATCACTAAAGCCGTTCCAAGTAAGCTTAATACCGGTGTAAAAATCAAATCCAATACGTCTGGCATCACCCGACGAATTGCTTTTTCAAAGCGAGATAAGATATATACACCTAAAATAACACCAATAATCCCACCTTTTCCGGTCGTCAGAATTGAATTTAACGGGGTCTCTTCATTATACAAACCTAACAATGTAGAAATCTCAACGATTTGCGCTGCAATCGACATCGCGCCGACCATCCCACCTAAAGCTTCCGTCGCTTTAAATTGTTTAGCCGCATTGATACCCGTGTAGATAGCAAAATAGCCTAAAAAACTTGTCCCGATTAACGCGAAAATAATACGCATACCTTCCCAGAAGTTCCCATTTAGCGTGCCTTGTTTAATCAATTGCCCTAATAAACTACCAAATCCTTGGAAAATACCGGCAGCAATAATCGCTGGAATCAGCGGAATAAAGATATTGGCAATCAATTGTAATGCCTGTTGCAACTTACTTTTTGGCTGATTAAATTTAACGGCTGCCTTATTCAACTGCCAATCTTCTGCGGAATGGTCTTCATCAACTGGTATTCCTTGTGCAAAATCATAGCGGGCAATCAATTCATCTGCTACTTTTTTCGCTTTACCAGGGCCAACCACAATTTGTACAGTCTCCGCATTAACCACACCGAGTACTTCCGGCACTGATTTTAATGCTTCTAAATCTACTTTGGTCACGTCTTTAGGCGTAATGCGCACACGTGTCATACAATTGGTCACCGAATGAATATTTTCTGCGCCACCAAAATTCGTTACAATGCCTGTAACTAACGCTTCATAATTTGACATCTCTTTCTCCTCCAATCTTACGATTCACTGATTACTTGGCGAATATAGCCGTTCGCTTGTGTTAATTGCTCCGTTGCTTCTTCATATGATAATCCCATTAACAACATGATTATCGCTGTTTTTACCTCACCATGGCTTACCTCTAATGCCTGTTGCACTTGTTCATCAGATGCACCCGTAGCTTCTTGGACGATATTTTCACACCGTTTTTTCAACTTATCATTGGTCGCAATCACATCGACCATTAAGTTTTGGTACACCTTACCTTGCTTAATCATCGCTGCTGTCGAAATCATATTGAGCACTAATTTTTGAGCAGTACCCGCTTTTAAGCGCGTCGACCCAGTTAAGACTTCTGGTCCTGGAATCACTTCTATACGAATATCGGCAACCTCACCGATTTTACTTTGAGCATTACACGCTAGAGCAACAGTGGCGGCACCTATTTGTTTGGCATACGTTAAACCACCGATTACATAGGGTGTACGTCCACTAGCCGCAATCCCAATAACAACATCTTTATCCGAAAGCGCCAACGATTTCAAATCTGCTTGTGCGAGTAAATAGTTATCTTCGGCACCTTCAACCGCTCGCATCATCGCTTCTTCACCACCGGCAATCAATCCTTGCACTAATTCTGGGTCTGTTCCAAATGTCGGCACACACTCAACCGCATCCAAAATACCTAAACGTCCACTTGTCCCAGCGCCCATATATATAAGACGCCCACCTTCTTTAAAAGCAGCATCAACAGCATTAACTGCCAATTCAATGTCAGGGATAACCATTTCAATAGCCACTGGCACTTTGCGGTCTTCTTGATTCATTGTTATCAATATCTCACGAACCGATAATTGATCTAAATTCATCGTTGCCGCATTGCGTGTTTCAGTACTCATCTCCCTTAAATTTTCCACATTACAACACCTCCTAAATTTTAGCTCGCTCAAGGTACATTGTCTCACTGAGTAAACTCCTTATGACATTGCGCACGCTGGCGCCTTTTGCACGCCATTCGCTTGGTCAGCTGCGCAAGCAATCTGTCTTCTACTCATTGTTCAAGCATCCGCACCTCTGGCTTTGTGTGTTATAGGCGTTATTTTGTAGGGCTTGTCGTTACTACAACAATCGCTCTATGCAAGACTCGACACCGGTGATTTTCTCCTGCACCTCAAGCCTAGCCACCCCACTAATATCCTATAAAGCACACTCCATAGCTCTATTATAAATATTTGAAATATTAATACCATTAATCGTTTTCATTTTGGAACTTTGTTTTATATGTTGGTATTTTATAGCCTGAATTCTCAAGTTCATAATGATTTCATAGGACACTATTAGTTTCTTTTCAAACAAAGGTTGATATTAAGATATTCGCAAGTAAATCAAAAAATTTTTGTCGTTCCGCTTGGCTCAACACGTAACTTCTGTAATTAGTGTGTTTAGGCAGCTATAAATATTGATAAATCAACATTTATTACGATTCTATTTATGTGTTTGGAAATTCAGTTTATAGCGAGAAACACTTAAGCATAATAAAATACTGACACCTATTTTATATAGATGTCAGTTACTTTTACTTCTTTTACAATACAGCCTCCTATGCATTACTTATTTTTCAATGCGCGTACGCTCTATCATTAACATACCTTCGTCATAATGACGCTGCAAGTATTTGGAAAATAAAATATCAATTACCGTCATTTGCGCAATTCGAGACGACATGGCGCCGCTACGCATACCGACTTCTTTATCTGGAATCATCAATGAATGATGCGCTAATTGATTAATCGTTGATGTCCCCTCTTTGGTAAGCGCCAAAATCGTTGCGCCCATTGATTTGGCTTCATTGGTACACTCTATCATCTCTGGCGTTTCCCCTGAATAGGAAATAACAAAGGCTAAATCGTGCGCCGTCATATTACGTGCCATAAGTAATTGCGTATGCCAATCCTCACTGAGATGAACCATGCGATTCACACGTACAAATTTCATTTGGGCATCTTTAGCCACAATTAGGGAGGCACCTAAACCAAAAAAGACAATCTTTTCAGCCTTTTCAATCGCAGTAACACACGCTTCAATCACATCCGTCACAAGCAACAAATGCAGCTCCTGTAAGATTTGGACATTATTAATAATTACACTCGCCATTAAATCATCGGTTTCATCTGTTCGTTCAACAAAATTCGCCTGCTGTTGAAAATACGTATCTCGCACAGCTTGTTCATACACTAGCGCTTTAATAAAAGATTTATAACCATCAAACCCGATGTTTTTACACAAGCGAATAATGGACGTCGGTGACGAATAAGTTTTATTTGCTAATTCATGAATACTCATGTTCGATACTGCTAATGGTGCATTTAATATATAATCAATAATCGCCTTTTCAGTCTGGCTGGCATTGGGACGATGCATTCTTAGTTTGGTAATACTTTGACTCATTTTATACTCTCACATCCTTATAGCACCAAAAAACAGTCAATCGCTTTCGTATACAAATATTGTACCACTCATTTCACACCCGCCACAAATCATACACATCATGCGACAAGGAGGCTGCAAAACTTCAATTTCACATGCTGTCTCACTTGTTCACACCCAGTCACCCTACACCAATAACACAAAGCACCCAATTCTTAACGAATCAAGTGCTTCAATTATCAATTATTGTCTCCAACTCGTTTCATGGAAGCCTAACTCATAAAGCATTTCGTCCGTAAACTGATGATTCTCAATTTTTGGCACACTTACCGGAAGTACACCACTTGGTGCTTCTTGAGCAAACATGGCTTCAATAGCCGCTGGAATATTTGGCCCAAAGGCTTTAGTCGGCTCTTTACCCGCTTCTGTCGGGTCCATGCCTTTAAAACCATAGGCAATGAGTATAGCATCTACATCATTAAATGCCGCAACATCATAGGGTTTATTAACACTAATTTGAATAGTTTGCTTATCAGATTGCTTCGCATAACTAAAGATTTCTTGAGGTAATGCATAACGATAATCGTCCGCAGCCAAACTATCTTGTGACGCTAGACTCGTCAATACCACCACACGGTCTGCTTGGTCAATCGCTTCTT
This sequence comes from Aerococcaceae bacterium zg-1292, assembly GCA_016126655.1. Taxonomy (GTDB): domain Bacteria; phylum Bacillota; class Bacilli; order Lactobacillales; family Aerococcaceae; genus Globicatella. The sequence goes on from CP065955.1 coordinate 2,321,385, forward strand.
TAAAATCTTCAAATTGACTATCTTCAGTGTAATGTAACACTTCATACGCATATGTCTCTGGCAACCGTTCTTCACGTATCATACGTTCGATACCAAACGTAACACCTGGCACTTGTGTTTCTTCAAATGCTAGCACCAATGTTTTACCTTCAGCGTTAGTATCTAGCGGTAAAATTGGTCCCTCGTTTTTCACAAGCGTAATTGCTTTTTGTGCCAATTCCCGTTCATGCTGACGATTTTCTACTGAACCAACTTGTTCATGTGCATTCGCAACCATTGCTTCGATATCAGCATCGGCTAAAAATGCTTCTTCGAGTAAGCCAATTTTTTCTTTTAATGTAAGAATGCGCAATACCGATTGATTAAGATTTTCTATTGGCAAGCTACCATCTTCAACCGCTTGTTCCAGTCCGGCTACAATGTCTTCTAACTTTTTAACATCATCTTTAGAACGAATAATTGTCGGCATCAAAATGATATCGGCACCAGCTTTTTTCGTAAGCACCGCTGCTTCTACTTCACCGAAATTTTCACTAATCGCACCCATGTTCATCGCATCCGTGACGATAATGCCGTCATACCCCATATCACCACGCACAATATCGGTAAGAATTTTAGACGATAATGTCGCGGGCACTAAGACATCACTGCCATCCTTTTTACTAGGGTAGGTCGTTGGGTCAACTTGTGGATATTGAATATGGGCAGTCATCAACATATCCACTCCAGCATCAATGGCTCGTTGAAATGGTGCTAGCTCAACTGCTTTGAGCTCTTCGTACGACTTATCTACTTGACTGATTCCAATATGCGAGTCCGTCGCCGTATCACCATGCCCAGGGAAATGTTTTGCCGCTGTCGCAATCTGATATTCTTGCAATCCGGCAATATACTGGGCACCCATTTCACCGACAAGCTCAGGATTACTAGAAAATGAACGCAAACCAATTACCGGATTCCCTGGATTATTATTTACATCAACAACAGGTGCAAAGTTAACATTAACACCGAGTGCACTTAATTCACGGCCAATAATTTGCCCAGCAATTTTTGCATTAGCTACATCATTGGTCGCACCTAGTGCCATATTACCCGGCAGAGCTGTTCCGGTACCTAATCGATTAACAATACCGCCTTCTTGGTCAATCGTCAGTAATAGCGGCAGGCGATTATTGTCTAACATTGTCTTTTGGTATTGATACACTAACCGTGCTGTTTGTTCAGTATCAACCACATTTTCAGCAAACAAGATGACACCGCCAAAGGGATAATCATGTAAAATTTGTAAAATATCTTCATTTAACTCGGTCACACCCGTCTCATCATCGCCCTCACCCCAATTACGAAAATCTGGCATAATTGTTTGAATGATTTTTTCTCGCGTTGACATCGTTTCAAGTATTGCCTGTGGTGTACGCGCTTGCGCTTGAGCTGATATCGTCGCCGTCAAAATACTCGGCCACAAAAGCACTACCACTACACATAGTCGAATCCATCGTCCTATCTCCTTCTTCATCATAACTCCTCCTCGTAATATATGCGAGATAGCTTACGCCAATGATTGCTTCCACAATATCAATCCACAGCGCCACCTCTCACACTACTCCTCTTGAGAACCTCTCTCACCACTATTATAAACCTTTTGAACCACCATTAAAATAAATCGCTTACACAACGGAACAATGTTTCACAAATAGGTAACACATCATGCGAGCAGGGGTACTCTGACTTGAACCATTGGAGCGGGGGAGCGCAGGAGCGCTTCAAGAGTAATGTGAAGTGGACGTCACGTCAACCCATGCGAGCCGGCATACGTATCGTGCGTCAAGGAGCGCTTTGAAATGAACCACTGGAATTCAAAGTGTGAACGCGAGCGCCTTACCTCGGACCACTGGAGCAAGAGACGCACAAGCGTCAAAACGCTTCAAGTGTCCTGCGAGTGGACGCCGAGGCTGCCCGAGTGAACCGGATTAAAAATCCAACGGCATGCGTGAAACGCACAGCGGAATTTTGTGAAGTGGACGTCATTTTAGCTCCTTAGAACCGGATTATACTCAGTGCGGTCGACACTCCTCACACTAGACTATTCACCGGGCTGATTCTGCTCACCCGGCAACAGCACTTTACGCATGGCTCGATAAGGTAATTTATCTTCGGACTCCTTATACGAGTCATAATCATGCTGAGCACGAAATTTTGACGGACTTTTACCATAATATTTTGAAAAACTTTTAGAAAAATATAGTGCATCCTTAAAGCCTACTTTTTCGGCGACTTCTGCCATACTCAAATCGGTGGTCAACAATAAGGACGCGGCAATAGTTAGTCGGCGGTCCAACAAAAATTGTTGGGGTGAAAACAAGAATTTTTGTTTAAATAACTTATATAAATAACTTCTTGAAACACCTATATACTCAGCCACATGATTAATCGTAATGTCTTTCATATAGTTGGCATAAATATAGTCATATGCCGTATCCGCTGAACTTTTCGCAGGCATTGCGCGCTGAATATGATGACTTGAAAATTCTTTCTTCAGTGCCTCAACAAGTAAAAACAACTGCCCCTTATACCAATAAACTCCGGGTAAGTCGGCCTCCCTATCAAGGGTAGTATCACAAATTGTTTGAATAATTTTTTGCGTCTCACCGTCAGGATGGTAAGTGATAACTGCCGCTGACATTATTTCCGTATTGCCAATATATTTTTCAAAATCGCTCCCGCTAATACCCACCCAATACGTTGTCCATGGATTAGAAACGTCTGGGTAATACGTAACATATTCAGATGAGCGAATAATAAACCCGTCTCCCGCTTTTAAATGATAGTGTTGTTGATTGACTTCAAAATATCCTTCGCCCGATTGAACATAATGTAAAATAAAATGTTGATAGGCATTATAAGAGTAATGTTCATCGACACTGAACGCTTGAATCCCGCATTCATCTATGCTCAAATCTGCATCTTCATTTTGAAAATAAACCCATAATTTCCGCATGTTTTTCCCTCCTGGAAACATTTTTCCATATTTATTCCTTATTATAACATACCCAAGACGCTATCATTATACTATAATAACAGTATCGGAAACGTTTTCTATATATTTTTTGTTGCTGTTAGAACTAGTCTAAACAAGACATTTGCGCCTTTTAGCTAATTGCGTAACCTTGTGAAATCTGGTTGTTTTATTCATACCATGGTATCAACTATTGGCATTTCTGGCACGATGATGACTACTTGTTCATTTAAAGAAAACGGGTTGTGCGTGGCCTTTCGGCTTCAAATCAACGAAGCACTGGTTGGAGATATATTTCAAAACCTCTGCACTGTGAACGTCGCGATTACCCGCACGAACCTAAAAGAGGAGAGTTTTACATGAAAAAGATTACGAAAAAATTGTCAAGTTTATTTGCGTTAGGCGCATTGGGTGCATCCCTATTCTCAATGCCTGCCGCATCAGCAAAAGAAGAGATTTCTGTTTGGGCTTGGGATCCGAAATTTAATATTCGTGCTTTAGAAATCGCAGCTGATTATTATGCGAAAGAAAACAATGATGTTTCACTTAAAATTGAAGAAAATGCTCAAAATGATATCGTTCAAAAATTAAATACAGCGATGAGTGCGGGTGTGACTGATAGTTTACCAAATATCGTCTTAATTGAAGATTACCGTGCCCAAAGTTTCCTATCTGCTTATCCAGACACATTCATCCCATTAAATGACTACTTTAAAACTGAAGATTTTGCACCTTATAAAATCGAAGCAACATCTGTGGGCGACAAACATTATGGTATCCCATTTGATACAGGTGTTACCGGCTTATATGTCCGTACTGATTTGTTAAAAGAAGCAGGTTATTCAACTGACGACTTACAAGATATTACATGGAATCAATTAGCTGAAATTGGTGAAAAAGTTAAAGAAAAAACAGGTGTTAAATTATTATCAGTGGACTTAAACGACCTAGGTTTACTTCGCGCGATGATTAACGGATCAGGTTCATGGTATACAAAAGAAGACGGTAAAACACCATATATTGCTGATAATGCCGCATTAAAAGAAGCATTCACAACCTTTAAAGCAATGTATGAAAAAGATTTAGTCAATGTCCATAATGACTGGGCACAAATGTTAGAAGCATTCAACACCGGTAAAGTATTTACTGTACCACAAGGTAACTGGATTACACCATCCGTGACCCAAGCTGAAGATCAAGCAGGTAAATGGGCGGTTGTCCCTTGGCCTAAACAAGAAATTGAAGGGTCTGTTCATGCGTCAAACTTAGGTGGTGCATCTTTCTATGTTATCAATAAAAAAGGTTCTGAAGCAGCAGCTGACTTCTTAGCAAAAACATTTGCTTCTAATGCAGATTTCTATAGCAAATTAATTACTGAAATTGGTGCGCTAGGCACTTATTTACCAGTGCAAAAAACCGATGTTTACGATACAAAAGTTGATTACTTTGGTGGGCAAGCTATCTATAAAGATTTCGCAAAATGGTCAGCAGAAATTCCTTCTGTCAATTACGGTATTCATACTTATGCGATTGAAGACATCTTGACCGCTGCATTGCAACAATTCTTATCTGGTGGCGATTTAGACCAAGTGTTCAAAGACGCTCAAGCACAAGCTGAAAGTCAGTTAAACCAATAATTTTCGTATATAGGGGTTGGGCAATATTTACATCGTGAGTGTTTGCCCACTCCTTTTTCTAGTTTCATTAATCAAAAATCTTGTACTCTGAAACAAGTCGGAACACTTTGTTTGCACGATAATTATCAGTGATACATTTCAAACGAATGATTCATGTTGTAGTTCTTATTTTTTAATTATTAAGACCATTATTTTTACTTTGTGAGGTGTAAATTATGAACGTATTTCAACGACGAAAACTATTAGGATGGGCCTTTATTTTCGTTCCCATCTGTCTCATTCTTTTATTCTATTTTTATCCGATGATTGAAGCCTTTAAAATGTCACTGCAATCCGGTCCTGGAGCAAATTTAAAATATGTGGGGATAACAAATTATAAGCGTTTATTATCCGATCCGGTATTTATCCAAGCGTTAAAAAATACGCTCATCTTTTTACTATTCCAAGTCCCTATTATGATTGTCCTGGCAATATTCTTTTCCGTTATATTAAATCAAAAGACGCTGAAATTTAAAGGATTATTTCGAACTATTGTCTTTTTACCATCGGTAACCTCATTAGTTGCTTATTCATTAATCTTTAAATATATTTTCTCAAATAATGGGATTCTAAACCAATTACTATTAGGCATTCATGCGATTGAACAACCCATTCTATGGCTATCCCACCCATTTTGGGCAAAATTCGTTATTATTCTAGCAATTACTTGGCGATGGACTGGATACAATATGATTTTCTTCTTATCTGCACTGCAAAATATTGACCAACAAATCTATGAAGCAGCAGATATTGATGGGGCCTCTGCTACCCAGAAATTTTTCAAAATCACATTACCATTACTAAAACCGGTGGTGTTATTTACATCTATTACGTCCACTATTGGGACACTACAATTATTCGATGAACCGATGAATATTACGAATGGCGGTCCAGGAAATGCCACATTAACGATTTCTCAGTATATTTATAACTTATCATTTAAATATACACCTGACTTTGGCTACGCAGCTGCTGTTTCCTATGCCATCGTTATTTTAGTAATCTTCTTCTCAATTATTCAAATGAAAGTGGGGGCTAACAATGAAAAAAAATAATGTGTTGACCTATGTATTTTTAATCTTAATGTCCATTGTCTTTGCGTTTCCCTTTTACTTTATGATTGTTTCGGCAACGAATGCAAGCGTGGATGTCACTAAAGGGTCTCTTTTACCAGGAAAATACTTAGCTGAAAATTTTAAAAATCTATTGAATCAAACAGATATGTTACTGGCACTTAAAAACTCTGCCATTATCGCTTTATCACAAACGGCACTTGCGTTACTGATTAGTTCTATTGCTGGCTATGCGTTTGAAATTTATCGTTCAAAAACGACTGATTTTATTTTCAATGTCATTTTAACCTCAATGATGATTCCATTCGCAGCATTAATGATTCCGCTATTCCGTTTATTCGGAAAATTCTCTGCGATTCATCCATCTATTGGCTTTAATTCGTATGCATCTGCCTTCTTACCTTATATTGCAACTGCATTTCTCATTTTCTATTTTCGACAAAATACGAAAATGTTCCAACAAGAATTATTAGAGGCTGGACGAATTGATGGCTTATCCGAAATCGGTCTATTCTTTAGAATTTATGTGCCAACTATGAAAAACACCTATGCAGCTGCTGCGATTATTACGTTTATGAGTGCATGGAACAACTACTTATGGCCACTCGTCGCACTGCAAACCAATGAAGTGAAGACCGTACCTTTACTATTATCTAACTTAGGGTCAAGTTACGCTCCCGACTTTGGCTTGATGATGATTGCGATTCTTATCGCCACCATCCCTACCATCGCGATATTCTTTATTTTACAAAAATATTTTGTCGCAGGTATGTTGGGTGCAGTAAAATAACTCATAGTGAAAGTGACTCGACAATCACTCTCGTGGTTGCAGATGTCGAGTTAACCCAGGCACGTCTAGCGCGACAAGGACGCTTTAAAATGAATCGCCGGCACAAAAAGTGCAGAATGCTTCTTTAGTTGCCAAGCGTAGTCATAAAAATATGAGCGAAGACGTTTTACCTCAAGGCACTGGGGCAAGAGCTATGTGCACTACCTGAGTTTATTGCCGTACACGCAGCCTATCAAGTCAATACGAGCAAGAGAGTACAACACGTAGTGCTTCTATATTTTCGGTCGTTTGTAAAATGAGCACACACCTACCCAATCAATCCAGAAGGAGGAGAATTTATGCTAATTCCAAATTATTTTGAAGATTTAACAACCTTGCATGTCAATACATTGCCACGCAAAAACTATTATATCCCCTATGACAATCCAAACAATTTTAAACACCTACCGCAGCGTTTAGACAGTGCGTATTTCCACTCACTCAACGGCACATGGGATTTTCATTATTTTGATAATGTGCGACTAATCAATCAAGCTTACTGGCAAGATGATTCTACATTAGACTATGACCCGCTACCTGTACCAAGCTGTTGGCAATTACATGACTATGACCAAATTATGTACACCAATACAGAGTTTCCTATTCCATTTGATCCGCCATATGTACCATTTGATAATCCCGCAGGGCTCTATCACCGTGTCATTGAACTGGATAAAAAAGCGGACAAAACGTATCACCTGGTGTTTGAAGGCGTAGATGCTGCCTTTTATGTTTGGTTAAATGGGAAATTTGTCGGCTATAGTCAAATTTCACACGCTACGCATGAATTTGATATTGAACCGTATTTAACGAGCGGCGAAAACAATCTTCATGTATTAGTTATCAAATGGGCAGATGCGACCTACTTAGAAGACCAAGATAAATTCCGTTATAGCGGTATTTTCCGTGACGTCTATTATTTAGAGCGTGATAAACAACGGATTGATGCATTTTGGGTGACGCAACAATTTAATGATGATTTATCCAATGCAACCATCAATATCACACTCGACAAAACCGCTGCGGAGTTGCCAGTTACTGTACAATTATTAACACCCGATGGACTGCTCCTCGATGAACAAACAACTACCGACGAGCAGATTCAGTTTTCAGTCCACCGTCCTCAATTATGGAGTGCTGAGGCACCTATGTTATATTCTATTATTCTATCTGCAGGCAACGAATACATCCAACAACTCGTCGGGCTACGTCTCATTGAAATGCGCGATAATCAATTTTGGATTAACCGTCGTCCAGTTAAATTAATCGGTGTTAATCATCATGATACTCACCCAAATACTGGTGCAACCGTGACCTATGACGAGCAATTGCGTGATATTGAGCTTATTAAGCAATATAACTTCAATGCCTTAAGAACCGCACATTATCCAAAAAACGGTGAATTCTATGAAATGACCGATGCACTTGGATTATACGTGTTGAGTGAGGCTGATTTAGAAGGACATGGCGTCGTTGATTTATACGGTTTAGGTGGCAACGATAATTATAATGTTTTAGCAGAGGACTCAGATTTCGAACAAGCATTTGTTGACCGTATGGATGCCTCTATGAAACATCATTTAAATGCAACGTCTATTGTGATGTGGTCAGCTGGTAATGAAACAGGTTATGGTGCTAACCTTGAAGCCATGCTTAAATATGCACGCAAACTAGATGACTCACGCCCACTACACTATGAAGCATATTATTATTACGACCGCAATAAAACATACGATACACAATATTTTGATAGTTGGAGCCGAATGTATGCCTCACCTGCAGAAATTAAGTCTGACTACCTCGATATTTCACATATCGAAAAACCATTTATGCTGTGCGAATATGCGCACGCAATGGGAAATAGTTCCGGTGATTTATTAGAATATTACGAATTATTTGAGCAATACCCAGAATTTATCGGCTTATTTGTCTGGGAATGGGCAGACCATGCGGTAAATATCAATCGTAAGACCCCAGATGCTATACCTCATTACCGCTATGGTGGTGATTTCGGCGAATTGCCTCACGCTGGTAATTTCTGTATGGATGGCTTGGTCTATCCCGACCGTTCGCCACATATATTATTACATGAACACGCACAATTATATCGACCTGTCCGTCTCATTGAAGCGAATCACAAAGTGCATCATTATACATTCTTTAATACACTTGATTTTGTGCATGCCGAAACAGTGTTATCAATACAAGCAGAATTATACGCAACTGATGGCCACTTATTAAAAACGGTTTCTGTGCCGATGCCATACATTGCACCGAAACAATCTAATGTTCTTGACTTATCCAATGTCATCGCATCAGATTTAGCATTGTCTTACATCAAATTTGTCTATTACGACAATGATGGATATAAACGTGGTTTTGATGTCCATTATATTGCGCCGATTATTGCCCCTGAATTGCGCACACAACCGTATACCTTTACATTTAGCGAGACTGGAGAAGCTTATGTTATCGAGGCTACTAATATGACCATCCATATTAGCAAAGCCAATGCTGCTATCCAAAATGTTTGGCTCAATGGCGAACCCCAATTAGTAGCACCAAGTAAATGGTCCATTTGGCGCGCGCCGACTGATAATGACCGCAATATTAAAGCAGAGTGGTACCAAGCCTATTACCATCATGCGATGACACGTGTTCATCAAGCCACTGCGCAGGAAACAACACAGGGATACACTATTACTTTAACCGGAGTAATTAATGCGCCAGCACGTCAAAATATTCTAGACTTCGAAGTGCACTATATCATTACTACTGACGGTACGATTACTATTAATGGACGCACCAAGTTTAATCCAGTCATGCCGTATTTACCACGATTTGGGCTCACATTACCGCTTGAACGTTCCTATGAGGCTGTGCAGTATATCGGTAAAGGACCATTGGAAAATTATCGTGACAAACAACATGCGTCCTATGACGGATATTTTGAAGATACCGTTACTGCAATGCATGAACCTTATGTGACGCCACAAGAAAATGGTAACCGCAGCGATATCCGATATCTCCGCTTAAATAATACACAGCATTCTTTAACCGTCACTGCGACAGATGCATTGAATTTCAATGTTCAGCACTATTCAATGGAACAACTCACGGATGTCTTACACCGTGATGAACTTCAAGAAGAAGATGTGACCTATTTACAATTAGATGCGCATCACTCTGGTATCGGCACTAATTCATGTGGCCCTGAATTGTTTGATTACTATCGTTTAAATCATGATTTTGAATTTGAGTTTATGTTGTTGTTTCAGTAAAAAATAGAGTAATGTTAAACCGACCAGCGGCTTAGGTGCTGCTGGTCGGTTTTTAGGTTGGTTGGGGAATCGTACTAATAATTTCGAATCTCTATGTTAGTTATACCAAGGCAGCCTCATGACCTTGTTTTTTCTACAACTATTAATCAATAAATCTCTTCTTGCTTTACCGCCACATCTCCAATGAGATGTTGATTCCTATCATTGAATGCTTTTACAATTAGACCCGTATTACAAGAAATTTTCAATACCTCTACACCCATCAAATTCTAATAATATGTGAAGATTTTGATTTCTCTGCGCATTACCATATTGACTTCGGTAACATTAACATCTTCTAATTCATCTAATTGCCTAGTAAACTTGTTCTTACTATAAATATGTTTACTTTTCTAAACTTCAATTTTTCAAACACTCACTTCAGTTGAGATTCTTACTGGTCTTGCGGGGATTTTTGCGCTATTGTAGAGATTGACCCGATACCAACCGGTGCAACCCAGTTCTGCAGTGATATAAGAGGTGTTCTGAATAGGTACACCCTCCAGAATAACAGTACTACCTTGAGCTCTGGCTGTTATTTCTGCTGTGTTCAAGTACCCATCGTCAGTTAGAAGCTGTAGTCCTCCCAGCTGGTTTTGGGAGATTTCGGCTCCATCAGGAGTATTCCTAGCAAGATAAAGCCCTTTGCCGGTATTTTCAAAATGCATAATCAGCTTCCCATCCGACTTTTCTAGCCGGGTCAACGTTGGAGCTTCGCATAAAATATCATCTCCGTAAACCTTCGCCTCAGCTTGCAACGCTAGTCGGTAACCCACTGGCTGCTTTTTCTTTGGGTGAATATCCCACTCCATGCCAATATCTGAGATGACTGCCATACCAGTACCAGAGACTGTCTGAGATACTAAATGCTGTGCCTCTCGAATAGTGACATAGGATTCGCCTATGCACTGCATCCATTGACCGAAAGGTGCCAACTGAACGAATAGGAAAGGTAATTCATCCTGCCAAAGCTGACGAAAGCAGCGTATCAATGCTGGGAACATTGTTTCGTAAAGCTCAGGATGTTTGTCCCCATCCGACTCCCCTTGATAAAACAAGACCCCTCGAATTCCATAGGGAGCAACCTGACAAAGCATGCTCTCATATAGACCACAAGGTCTTGTCTCAATTTTCGGTCCAACCACTGGCATTTGTGCAGAAAAATCGCCCGTTCCCATATCCAACTCCTGTCCAGTAAGGGTCTTGATAATTTCTGGAAAAGACATTCCCCGCATCAGCATATCGGAGAGGGTATCTAGAAATGGATCTACCTTCCAAGAGGCAGGATTATTTTCAAATTCGACATTATAGCTTGCTAAATCCAGATTGGCAATAGCATGTTGATATTCGTCCAGATATAGCTGGCCACCTCCTTCACGAATAGCTTCCTCGCTCATCCAAGCGCAAGCGGGCGTACCACCCCAGTTGCAGCCAACAATCCCCACAGGGCAATCATACTTTCCCTGAATTTCCTTGGCAAAGTAATAAGCCACAGCGGAGAACCATTCTAAATCCTCCGGAGTAGCTTTTCTCCACTGAGCAAAATTCTTTCCGTAATTAGCTTCATCAATTTGTCCTAGATAGGAAACTTCAGGATAGTCAAAAAAGCGGATATTATGATTAGTACAGGTCTTTTTTTCTAAAGGGAAATCTACGTCATAGCGCATGAAAAACTCCATATTGGACTGTCCAGCAGCAAGCCAGACCTCACCCACCTGAACATCTTTCCATTCTATAGTCTCATTCTCCGCAGTGACAACAACGGTTTCAGAAAAAGAAGTATATAGTGGCTCCAAAGTGACGGACCATTTGCCCTTATCATCGGCAATGTCTATCGCTGTCTGCCCTTGAACCGTAATGGCAACCGTCACTCCAGGATCTGATTCGCCCCAAATTGAAATAAATTTTTCACGCTGCAAAATCATATGGTTTTGAAATAGTATTGCTGGTTTTATCATTTTTTCTCTCTCCGTATGCTGTTAGATTTGAATCCTTCGATAATATTGGAAGGACAGAATCATCTAAATGTTCAAATTTATATACTTAACAAACTACCGAGATATCCAAGACTTTCCTTCGGAGAACGTTCCATTGTATCACGATTTACAGAAACAAGACCAAACTGCATCTGGTACCCCATTTGCCACTCAAAATTATCCAAGAGACTCCAATAGAAATAACCTTTCACTAGAATTCCATCTGCAATGCAATGAACCACTCCATCAGTGGCAGTCTGAATAAAACTTATTCTACGAGAATCATCGGCGCTAGCAATGCCATTTTCCGTAATAATCAAATCCCCTTTGAAATCTTTTGCTACAGCTCGAATGACATTTTCCAACCCTTGTGGATAATACTCATACCCCATTTGAGTGCGTTCTGCCTTCTCTGGAACTGCCAAATCTTCGTCCGGTCCAACTAAGGTACGGGTGTAGTTTTGCACTCCGAGAAAATCATCATCTTGAATGAATGGAACATAGTGTGTAAATTCTTCTTCCCATTCTGCTTTGGCAAGCGCCTCTCCGCCTTCTATAGGTTGCAAATCGTGAAGACTTAATGTAAGTCCCACTTGAATATTGGGATACATAGACTTTATAACCTTTTTTGCTGCTTGGTGACATTGCATCGTCAACAGGTCACTATGCTCACTTCCTCCAAGATTAAAGCAATGTGGTTGAGAAGTTCCAAATATCGCCTTGTTCTCATCTGCTTGAAATTTCATGTTTTCCAGCATTGCCTCTAAATTTAAACCCATTTGAACTTTACCTTCATCCTGACCAGATGTAGCCGCTTCTGCTGCCTGCTGCATCATCTTCATATATTGACGTGAAATTGCAGCAACCTGAAGTCCCATATTGGCTTCATTGATGGTACATACATAAGTCAGTTCACTTCCTAGCGATTTTATGACATAGGTAACGTATTTTTCAAAATCCTCCACAATCGTATCAGCCTCCCAACCGCCTTTACGAATAATCCAAATAGGTGAAGAAAAATGGAATAATGTTACTACTGGCTCCAACCCATTTTCGCGACATGTATGAATTACATTACGATAATGATCAATTACATCATCATCAAATACCCCTTCCTCTGGTTGAATTCGAGCCCATTCAATAGAGAATCTATACGCGTTTAGTCCCGCATTTTTCATTAATTCGATATCTTCAGCATAGCGATTGTAATGATCACAGGCAATACCACTTCTTTCCTTATAGGTAGAATGCGGCATTTGTTCTTGTGCCCAGCAATCAGAATTTGTGTTATTACCCTCCACCTGATGAGCTGCAGTAGCAGCACCTAACAGAAAGTTTTTAGGAAATTTTGCCATAATTATTTACTCCTTTTCATAATTTTTAATACAATTTATTGCTCGGTCACTTCAAACTCTGCCTTCAAATCTGCGGTGCTGTCACTTCCAACCCACAGCTCAAAGGCTGCTGCATCCTGTACGTAACATTGTTTTGCTGTACTATAATACTTAAGTTCCTGTGAACCTATACTAAAAGTGACTGTATCTGTCTTACCACTAGGAATCATCACTTTTTTAAATCCCTTAAGTTCTCTACTCGGGCGAGTGTCACTTCCCCAACGCTGATGTAAATAAAGTTGTACTACCTCTCTACCGTCTCTCGCAGAAGTGTTTGTCACATCTACTGATACTGTTAAGTTTTCTCCTATCGCTATTGTTTTCTTGCTCAATCGTAGATTGCTATAAACAAAGTTACTGTAACTTAAGCCATAGCCAAATGGATAAAGTGGTGATGATAGCTCGTTCCAGTATCTAGAAAAAGGCTGAGGCTGACTTTCCACTGGTTGATGAGTTTGAGTTGTAGCATAATACAATGGACATTGACCTACACTTCGTGGAAAAGTCATCGCCAAATGAGCAGATGGATTTACGTCTCCAAACAAAATATCTGCAATCGCACGTCCACCTTCTCGTCCAGGCTGCCACGCCATGAGAATCGCATCTACATGATCCTGTGCCCAAGTGACTGCCAGTGGGCGCCCTCCAATCAGGACTAAAATAACAGGCTTTCCTGTTTCTTTAAGCTTTTCCAACAGCTCCTGTTGACGTCCTGGTAGAGAAAGCTCAGAGCGAGAGGTTGCCTCACCAGACATATCAGCATTTTCGCCAAGAAAGGCAATTATTATATCTGACTGTTCTGATATTCTGATGGCTTCTTCAATAGCAGCTGTCTGTTCCTCCCACGTTTGAGATTCTGGAGTTTCTAAACCAAAATCTGCAATAAATTGACTAATAAAATTTGTAATTGTTCGCTCAGATGTAGGGCCGGGAGCGTAAAGAACACGTTTCTCTCCAAGTCGTTCTTTTAATCCTTCCAATGGAGTTACCACAAAGGCTGGAACACCTACCACAGTCGCAGCTCCACAATCAATCTGTGAATTTGCATATCGACCGATAACAGCAACCTTTCCTAAGGTTGAATCTTTAAGCGGCAAGATTTCTTTTTCGTTTTTCAGTAATACAATACTATCTTGTGCAGCTTTTCTTGCTAATGAGTGACTTACAGGATCCTTTGCCAATGCTTCGCTCTTTCCCAACTCACAATAAGGGTTTTCAAATAAACCAAGTTTAAACTTAGTCCTAAGAATCGGGCGCACAGCTTCATCTAGCTGCTCCATACCAATTTTTCCCTGTTCCAAAAGTTTCGGGAGATTTTGCAGATATTGATAGCTCCCCATATCCATATTTACTGTAGCTTTTATGGCTTTTTCAGTTGCATCAAGGCCATCTTTGGCATTACCCTGAGTAATAAGATTTCCAATTGTTCCAGCATCTGTAACCAATAACCTGTCGAATCCCAGCTCATCACGTAGTACATTTTTAAGCTGATGCTGACTTGCAGTCAAAGGCTCATTATTTAAATCCATATATGCTGTCATAACTGTTTCCACACCTTGATCTATCCCTGCCGCAAATGGCACGTAATAAATATTGCGTAGCTCACTTTCCGATAAATTGACTTGCTCGTAATCTCGTCCCCCTACACAAGCTCCGTAGCCTACAAAATGCTTAAGACAAGCAGCAATGGCTTCTTCACTACTTAGATCATCACCTTGAAATCCTTTAACCTCAGCGGCAACCATCTTTGAAGAAAGATATGGGTCTTCGCCCATAGTTTCGCCTACTCTCCCCCAACGGGCGTCCCTAGCAATATCTGCATTAGGATAAAATGTCCAATGAATGCCATCTGCTCTCGCCTCTTTAGCGGCCACACGCTGCACTTTTTCCAGAAGATCTGGGTCCCAGCTACATGCCATAGCTAGTGGAAGTGGAAATGCAGTTCGATATCCATGAACGACATCTGTCCCATAAAGAAGTGGAATACCCAAAGACGTATTTTCCATTGCAATTCTCTGATACTTGTTTTTATCTTCTGGATTGCTCACATAAAGCATAGATCCAACTCCATGAGCTGCCATATCCTCAGGATGTGGCATACCTATATTGACCATCTGCTCCAGCCCCCATACCTGAGTCAACTGTGCGAGTTTATCCTTAATGCTCATTCTATTTAACAGATCGTTAGTTCGTTCTTCAACAGTAAGATTTGAATTTTTATAAGCAATATATTCCTTATTAGTCATTATTTTATCTCCTTATATCCCTCTAAATATTTATGACATTTTAACATTGGATTTTAATAATTGCTAAATTTCCAGTTTGAAAGATTTTAGCCCTCGTTCATCAGCACTTGGACCTACTAAAAAAATATATTCTGTATGTTCTAATATCCAAGAATTAGAATTCTCATCATAATATTTTAATTCTTCGAACGGAATCTCAATTACAACATTTTTCTCTTCTCCAGCTTGTAATTCAACGCGAGAAAATCCTTTTAGTTCTTTAATATGACGCTCCACCTTAGAGTTTGGAACAGATACATATACTTGAACAATTTCGCTCCCATCTCGATTACCGATATTTTTTACTGGCACTTCTATTAATACTTTATTACATTGCGTCATCGCACATACATTTCCATATGCGTACTTCGTATAGCTTAATCCGTAACCAAAGGGATACGCTGGTCTATGACCATCTCTGTCAAGCTTACGATATCCATGGTCATACTCATAATAAATATTATTAGCTTTGAAGAAATCAATTTCTGACAAATGTTTTTCTTTCTTCGGTATTGAGAATGGAAGTTTGCCAGATGGATTCACGTCACCAAAAAGAATTGAAGCAAGGGCACTTCCCCCTTCCATACCTGAATACCAGCTATACAAAACGGAAGAAACACTATCCTCCCATTCATTCGTAAGAATCATACTTCCACTAACCAACGCTACCACAGTATTCTTATTTAACTTTCCAGCTAATCTAATTGCATTAATTTCTGCTTGTCTTAAAGATAAAGACTTTCTGTCTCCTCCAACAGGCTTTCCATCATCAGATGTATAAGAGGTATTATTACTTTTATTTGCTACTTTACTCATAAGCATTCCTATAAGCTTATTTCCATTATTGAAATAGCCTTGAGCCATTAGTGCAGGTGAATTAATATCACTATCTGGCATTACATATTCGCCCTCATCATTGTAATCATTTCCTGCTATCACTATAACTGCATCACAATTAGGAGCAATGGTTTCAATTTTATCAAGCTCGTCTTCATTAACATGAATTACCTCTGTCTTTTCCCCGAGTACTTTTTGGATTCCTTGCAAAGCAGTTACAACATATTTAGGGTATACATTACTACTTCCATGATCTCCTGTATTCGCCTGGACAGCTAAATGTCCAATTACTAACAATTTCTTAAGATTTGAAGGCAGTGGTAATACATTATTGCTGTTCTTTAAAAGAACCATTGATTCCTCTGCAGCTTTTTTAGCAAGCGCTATATGCTCTTCACAAGAGACAAGTGATTTGTTATATTCCATTGGGTCTTCTGTGTTCTCAAATATTAGCTGTGTCTTTAAAACTCGAAGAACCGCTTGATCAATTACCTTCTCATCCAGTTTTCCCTGTTCCACAGCACGCTTAAGTTCTAAACCAAAATGTACCGGAATCGGCATTTCCATATCCATTCCTGCTTCAATTGCCTTGCTTCCATCACGCAGAGCAAAAATAAAGTCAGTAATAGTAAATCCTTCAAATCCCCACTCATCCCTCAAAATTGTAGTAAGTAAATGTTTAGATTCCGAAGCCTGAACTCCACGAAAACGATTATAAGAACCCATTAATGATGCACAGCCTTCATCAATACACTTTTTAAAATGTGGTAAATAAACCTCTCGCAGAGTTCTCTCACTACAATCTACATCCACATAGAAACGACGATTTTCCATATTATTGACAGCATAATGTTTGGCACATGCCATTACGTTATGCTTTTGCACTCCTGCAACAAGTTTCGCCCCCATCTCTCCTACTAAGTACGGATCTTCCCCATAAGACTCTTGGGCACGGCCACCAGCCGGATGCATCAACAAATTAATACAAACTCCAGCAAAATAATTTGCCCCTTGAGCTCTTGCTTCTTTTCCTATTGCTTCACCAATTTCTCTTTCCAGTTCCCTATTAAAGCTTGCAGCTCTTGCTATTGAAACCGGAAAACAGGTTGAGTTCCCCATTACAACTCCACGTGGTCCATCCGTAAATGCAATTGGTGAAATTTTCAACTTCCTATTACCATGCGATTCTATAGGCACAGGATTATACGTTCTTTTATACTTTATACTGTCCCTAAGCATTTTCCAATTCCCACTTAAAAACATCACTTTATTCTTAAGCGACATTTTGCTAAGATAACCTTCTGCCTTTGCACTAATCTGCTCATCAGTTAATTTGCATTTTTTATTAAACATTTGATTTTCCTTTCAACTTATTACTGGTTACGTCTAGCCTCTAAATCGGCACTAATCTGTGGCATCATATCATCTAACTTATAAAATTTCATTAGCACAATTATTACAGCAAAAAATATAGCCGGAATCCAACTATATAATGCTATAATCGCATTATTCGCTGCATCGGATTGCACAGCCAATGTTCCATCAAATCTTGCTATGCCCATAACAAATCCTGTGACTACACTTGATAACCCCGCACCTACTTTGCTTGCAAATCCATTAACTGCTGAAAATGCGCCTTCTACTCGCTCTCCATTCTTCCATTCACTGTAATCCATACAAGAGATAACCATTACAGGTGCATAGAAAGATAGCGGAAGTGCCGCTAAGACACCTAGAAGATTTCCGACAATGATAAGTCCCATATTGGAGCCGGCCAATCCTTTGATTACGTTTCCAAAAATACCTAGCATAGCGCCAACACTTACTACTTTTGAAAATGTTAATCGTTTCAATATTGCTGGCATAAAAATCAATACCAAAGGTGTAATGAGAGAGATTAGGCCAACTATGCTAGCCTTTTTTACATCTCCAACAATATACTGAAAGTAATAAGTTCCCACAGTTCCAACGCTATTAATAAAGTTGTACAGTAATACTGCACCCGCGAGTAAAAAGATGAACTTATTACTCTTTAAAGCATTAATCAATGTTTTCATGTCTACTCTATGATTTTGTGCAGCAACAGCATCTGTACGTTCTTTTACAAACAAAAATCTGCCTATTCCAATTGTCCCTAGCGGTAATGCAAAAATCGCAATCATTTTCTGCCACCCTTCAGGGCTTGTTCCAAGAGTCCCTATAAGAATTGGAAATACGGTTGATACAATTATTGAACCAAACATGATAATTATACCATTCACAGAAACTAAGATATTTCTTGCCATATCGCTTTTCACTGCTCTACTAATATATACACTTTCTGAAGCATTCAAAAGTGTAGCAAAAACTGAATTAGCTAACGTATACGTTGCAAAAATCCAAATTGACTTTCCAACCATACCTAAATTTGGACAAGAAAACATTAGCAACGTAGTTAACCAAACAAAAATAATCGATACTTCATATGGTCTTGCCTTACCAAGTTTTGTATTCGTATTGTCTATTATGTATCCCGCAATCAAGTCTGTAAAACCATCAAATAATTTGCTAACTAATAGAATTGTACCTACTAGCGAAGCAGGCATAGCCAAAACGTTTGTACAATAGTATGTTAGATATCCTACTATAACTATATTACACGATAAGGATACACCTCTTGTTGACCACGCTAAAACTTGGTACCATGGCAGTTTATCTGATATAATGTGATTTCTTTTCATGACATTTTCCTCCATCAAATTTCTTTAAAGTTATAAATTATATTTATGCTTAGATTTTACGAATAAAGCATTGATAATTATATCGCTATAATGATATAATTATCACTATAATGATTTCATATGAAGTAAGGTGGCCTTATTATTATGTATACAAAACTTTCCCAATCAAGAACAAGCTACATAGAATATCTTCAGCGTGAAAAGACTACGCTTGCTAATAAAAAAGAATTTTTCCAAAAAGCTTCAAAGACAAATTCCCCTTCTTCATTCCTCTCGGAATATCAACTATATAATTCTGAGTATGACCGTGAACATACTCCTTATGCCAACGAAATCGCAATGATGACTGCTATAAGTAATGGTGATTTAGACGCCTATCTTAAAGCCGCTGAATACTCTACTCAGCAAAGTTTGGGACAATTATCAACCAGCTTTTCAAAATCCTTAGAATATCAATGTGTGATAGGAATCTCTCTTTTTGCTAGAGCTACAATTCGAGGCGGCGTTGATCCATATATTGCATATAATCTAAATGACCTATTTCTGCAACGAATCTCAGAATGTAATGATGTAGACAGTTTTTTAGCTGTGATGGAGCATGCTCTGCATACCTTCATAGATGAAGTAAATAATTTTAAAAAAAGTGACAGCACACCTGCTTACATTGAGAAAGCTAAACAATATATTAGGAACCACATTAGCAAGCCTTTTTCCATACAAGATATTGCAGATTCATTGGATATAAGCAAAGAACATCTCATGCGGCAGTTTCACAGATATACTGGATATACAATTAGTAAATCTATACATCATGAACGTATCCATGCTGCCCAAAACATGCTTATCTTCTCTGATTTCTCAATAGGACAAATCTCCAACTATCTTCAATACCCATCGCAAAGCTATTTCGGTCGCATCTTTAAGGAGATTGTCGGTTGCACTCCACGTGAGTTTCAAAGAAGAAATCACCTATCTACTTTTTGATAGGTAGCAATTTTCCAGTATAAAAGAATGACAACTTCTCCAGGTAATTGGGTCTACTACAATTTCTAATGGAAACACCAATTCCCAACTAGAAGTTGTAGCACCATAGGTTTTTTAAAAGAAAAAGAGAAATACCATCGTGAAATTTCACGATGGTATTTCTCTTTTTTCCCCATTTGTTGTTGCCTACTCCAGATGTTCTCTGACATCTTGTGAAGGTCCAAAAGAAATCAGAGGATCATTATTTCTACCAGCACTCAAATCTAGGAATCATAATTGCTTGAATTTTTCAACCTTAAGTCTATTGTAACTTTTGGTTATTAACTAATTCATAGTATCTGGCTATTCCTGAGTGGTCATCAGAACCATAATCATGTGCTTTTAATACTTGTAAGATTTCCATTGCTTGTGCCGTAAATGGTGTTGAAACATTATACGCATGTGATGAATCTAATGCATTTTGCAAATCTTTAATATGTAAATCAATTCGGAACCCTGGGGTAAAATCTCCATCAAAGATTTTTTGAGATTTTTGATCCATGACAGTAGAACCCGCCAATCCGCTGCGGATTGCTTGATATACTCTAGATGGGTCAACACCTGCTTTTTTAGCTAATGAATAAGCTTCAGAAATTGCTGCAATATTAATTGCTACAATCATTTGGTTAGCAAGTTTCGTTAAGTTACCCGCTCCTACTTCACCAACTAATGTAACTGAACTTGCCATCACATCTAAGACATCTTTAAAGCGATTAAATACTTCCTCATCACCACCAACCATTACGGCTAACGACCCATCAATTGCTTTGGGTTCTCCACCAGACACGGGCGCATCTAAGAAATTAACTTTTAATTCTGCTAAACGTACTGAAAAATCTTTACTTGCTACTGGGGAAATAGAACTCATATCAATAACCGTTTGCCCTTCAGTTAGCCCCTCAGCAATCCCATTTTCACTAAATAATGCTGATTCAACGTGGGGTGAGTTAGGTAACATTGTAATGACTATTTCACCTTTTTGAGCGGCATCTTTTCCTGATTCAGCTTCAAATCCACCCGCTTTAACTAATTCAGCAACATTCTCTTGATTAAAATCATAACCAAAAACTTCATGTCCTGCTTTAACTAAATTTATAGCCATTGGTTTACCCATAATACCTAAACCTACAAATCCAATTTTCATAAAAAAACTTCCTTTCCCATCTTAGTTCTCATTCTTAGGATATCAAATTTTATATCATAATTATACGTTACACATACCAATTCTACGTTAATTATAGATTTATTTTCTATTCAGTGTACTAAATAAATGAATAATATTTTTTGCAGCAGCTGTAACTAATTGCGGAGTATTATGAATAGCATCTTCTAAACTCATTGGTTGATTAATAATATCAAAGACACCCGAAATCCCCGCTGCATAGACTGCATCAATATCCCTAGATTTACTCCCAACGATAGCTATAGTAGGCACTCCATATTTTTGCGCAATTTTTGCAATGCCTACTGGCGCTTTCCCATTAATAGATTGTCCATCCAAACTTCCTTCACCGGTAATTACTAAATCAGCGTTTGATATTGCCTCTTCAATTTTAATCAAGTTTAATATCGTATCTATACCACGACTCGCCTTAGCATTTAAATAAACCATTAATCCCGCACCAAGGCCACCAGCTGCGCCTGCGCCCTCAAGATGTTTTACTTTTTTTCCAAACTCTTTTTCAAGTACATCTGCATAGTGACTAAGTGCTCGATCCAATTGTTTAATTTGCTCTACCGATGCACCTTTTTGCGGTCCATAAATTTCAGAAGCGCCATTTGGGCCACATAATGGATTCGTCACATCTGAAATAATTATTGTTTCTACGGTTTCCAATCCAGGCAGTGCATTTGTTGATTGAATTTCAACAATTTTCTCTAAATTAACAGCTCCATCCGATAACTTATTTTCCTTTGAATCAAAAAATTCGAAACCCAACGCTTGTGCCATCCCTAAGCCACCATCATTTGTTGCACTACCACCAATGCCAATATATATTTTTGATACACCACGTTCAATCGCATCTTTAATCAATTGTCCTGTACCATAAGTTGATGCTCTCATGATATTTAACTCATTTTTATCGACAAGTGTAATACCTGATGCTTCCGCCATTTCAATAATCGCTGTTTTCCCTTCATCCACCAAAGCATAGTGTGCTTGTACAGGCTTTCCTAAAGGACCCTGCACCTCTAAAGACACATACTCGCCTTTAATAACATCCAAAATAGCATCAACAGTTCCTTCTCCGCCGTCAGCAATAGAATAGATTTCAGTATTATATTCTGGCCTCACACATCGAATACCTTCAGCAATATATTCCCCTATTTCTTTTGATGAGGCACTTCCTTTGAAAGAATCGGAAGCTATTACGATTTTTTTGCTCACATGTGTCAACCTCCTTTAGTCTAACGTCTCTAAGAAACCACCCGTATGCATAGCTTCCTTCATCGCTTTTAAAATATTTCCCTCAGTTGCTTCTGTCGGCAGAATAGATTTACCCACATCCAACCCCATTAAGTTCGCCATATCTTTGGTAGCAGCCGGGAAACTAGCTGGATCTTGAGATAAGCGAATTGGATTTAATCTAAATTGTGCTTCTAAAGCTTTATCTAATTCGCCCTCAACATAAAAATCATAGATACTACTTACTAATTGAGTATACATATTTGCAGTTGAACACACTGAGCCTACAGCCCCCATGCATAAGCCTGGATAAATCGTGGTATCCTTTCCTGTTAATACTCTGAAATCAACATCACGTGTTAAACGAACTAATTCACTGCAATTTGTAATATCACCCGAAGAATCTTTGATTCCTATAATATTCGGAACATCATGAGCTAAATCTAATACAACTTTTAATGGCATACCATACCCACAGCGTCCTGGATTATTATATAATAACATCGCAGTATGAGGCACACTATTTGCTATAGCTTTAAAATGATTATATAAAGCTTTATCAGTAGGCTTAATGAACATTGGTTGTAATACTGAAATAGCTGCAATATCACGTTTAGCTGCCTCTTTTGCTAATTGAATACATTTCCGTGTGCGAATAGCACCAATTCCAAAGTAGACTGGTACTCGACCGGCAGCTTCTTCTAAAATAACATCTAAAGCAGTAAACATATCTTCATCATCAAACATGTAAAATTCCGAATTACTACCGAAGGCTAAAATCCCATGGACGCCATTATCAATAACATGATTAACAATTTTTCTTAAACGTTCTACATCTAGATTTTCTTGTTCATCAACCGGGGTAATCAAAGGTACAATAATTCCCTTTACAACGCTTCTTTCAATCATTATTAATCCCCTTTCTAGCGTACTAAACTTGGTTTTTTATTATCAAATTCCCAGTTTGGAATTAAATATTGCATCGCTTCCGCATCATTACGTGCGCCTAAATTTTTATCAATGTATAGTTGATGTGCTTTTTTAATTGCTTCTAAATCGGGTTCGATTCCTAACCCGACTGAATCTTTAGCAATTTTAATCATACCATCTTTAATTTGATGTGGATTTTTCGTCAATGTTTGCCCATCTTGCCAAATATAATGTGTATCACAAGCATTTATCTCCCCTGGTGCTGCAGCACCAACATGAGCCACCATTGCTAACGAAATATCAAAATGATTATTTGAATGAACACCCCACGTCATTCCAAAATCATGACACATTTGAGCAACACGTGTTGATCCTTGCATTGTCCAGAAATGAGGATCGGCTAAAGGAATAGTAACAGAATGTAATGCTACAGAGTGTTGCATCTGTCTCCAATCTGTCGCAACCATATTCGTTGCCGTTGGTATACCTGTCGCTTTGACAAATTCAGCCATCACCTCACGACCACTAAATCCATTTTCGGCTCCGCATGGATCCTCGATATAAGCAGCAATTCCTTTCAATTCCTTACCGACTTCAATTGCCTCAGGTAAAGACCAAGCTCCATTTGGATCTAAAGTAATTCTTGCGTCTGGAAATACTTCTTTTAATGCTTTAATTGCTTTTACTTCTTCTTTACTTTCTAAAACGCCACCTTTAAGTTTAAAATCTTTGAATCCATAGCGTTCATACGCTGCTTTAGCCAATTCAACTACCGCTTCCGGAGTTAACGCTTCTTTTCGGCGTAATTGTCCCCAAGAATCAGAATTATCATCATTTTGAAGATATGGTAAATCTGTTTTATTAGGGTCGCCAACATAGAATAAATACCCTAAAAACGGCACTTCTTCACGGACTTGTCCATCACCTAACAGTGCTGCTACTGGAACTTTTAAGTGTTTTCCTAATAAATCTAATAGTGGCGCTTCTATAGCTGTTTGAACATGGACAGTTGTTCGTAAATCAAACGTTTGTAATCCACGACCACCTGCATCTAACGAACCAAATTTTTCTCCAACTTCTTTGATAATATTTTTATACTCACCAATACTACGTCCAATAACTAACTCCTTAGCATCCTCTAAAGTTTTAGTAATCTTTTGTCCTCCTGGAACTTCACCTAACCCAAAATTACCTGAGCTATCTTCTAACACTACAATGTTTCGAGTAAAATACGGCCCATGCGCTCCACTTAAGTTTAACAACATTGAATCATAACCGGCTACTGGATATACATCCATTTTTACTACTGTTGGTACTGACATTTTAAATTCCTCCATTTACTTTTATTAATTATTTATGACAAAAAACTGGTTGATTCGGATTAAATTCCCAATCTTTTACTAAGTATTGCATCGCAATTGTATCATCACGATCCTTAAATTGCATTTCATTATATAAATTATTTGCAGCTTTAACCTTTTCTAAATCAATCTCTACTCCAAGCCCTGGTTTATCCGGCACTTTCACTTTACCATTTTTAAATTCTATTTTATCTTTCAGCAGTGTTTCACCATCCTGCCAAATCCAATGCGTATCAACCGGAGCAATATTCCCTGGCGCTGCCGCTGCAACTTGAATAAAGGTAGCTAAAGTAATATCAAAGTGGTTATTCGAATGTGAGCCCCACGTTAAACCCCATTCATTCAATAAATATGCCATACGAACACTTCCATCAAGCGTCCAAAAGTGAGGATCTGCTAAAACAATATCTACTGCTCTCAATGATACAGCATGATGAAATTGACGCCAATTTGTTGCTATCATATTAGTAGCAACTGGAATCCCTGTAGCATCCTTATACTCTGCCATAATCTCACGACTCGAAAATCCTTGTTCAGGACCACAGGGATCTTCAATATATGTTAGAACATTTTTTCGGTTTTGCGTAAATTTAATTGCTTCTTCTAAAGTCCACGCACCATTCGGATCAATATTTACTCTTGCATCTGGAAATTCTTCTTTTAAAGCATCAACTGCTTTCATTTCTTCCTCTGCAGAGAATACACCTCCTTTAAGTTTAAAATTTGTAAATCCATATTTTTCTTTTACTGCCCGCGCTTGTCTTACAATTCCCTCAGCATCCATCATTTCTGTCCGTCGTAGTGACTCCCACGTTTTTGACCCGTCACCTTTTTCATATGGTAAATCTATTTTATTTGAATCTGCAACATAAAATAAATATCCTAAAAATTCGACTTCTTCGCGCTGTTGTCCACCTTCACCTAATAGCGCGGCAATTGGTAATTCTAAAAATTTCCCCAGTAAGTCTAACATGGCACATTCAATCGCGGCCTCGGATTGAACCACATACTTTAAATTATTAATGTTTAATTGCTGTAAACCTTCACCATCATCAGCATTAGATTTTTGTCGACCTCTACGAATATTCGTTAATACTTTACGATATTCACTAACAGATTCTCCAATAACAAACTGTTTATAACTATTCAACTGCTCTGTAATATGTTCCCCACCGTGAATTTCACCAATACCTAATTCACCGTTTTCATCAGTCAATACTACAATATTTCGTGTGAAATAGGGCGCATGACAACCACTCAATGTCAGCAATGGACTGTCATGCCCAGCAACAGGATAGACATCCATTTTTACCACTTTTGGCGCTTTAGCCATAAAATCCACCTCCTACTTTATACTATACCTAAACTTGCTAATATTGCGATAAATATCGAATTTATAAATGGAAAAGCAGCTCCTAACCAGAACTCATGGTAATATCCCTCTTTATGAGATAACTGAGTATAGTTTAAACGATTAATAACAGAACCATTGTGCGGCAAAGAATCCAGACCATAACATGAAATATTTACAACACGATGAATCACTTCAGGATGTATTCCCGCTTTCAAGAAACGTGGAGCAAAAATTTCTAAAGAAATTGCCTCTCCACCTGATGCTGACCCTGTAATACCCGCTACTAGGTTTGTTGCAATTGCCAATTGAATTAAAGGAGATCCAGGTATTTGATCTAAATTTGCAATTAAATATTCAAATCCAGGAGCCACTTTTACTATTCCTCCAAATCCCACTACTGCAGCAACATTCATGATTGATTTCATAGTTGAATTTACGCCAGTACCAAGTGTATTTTTAATATTAATAAACTGATTAAAGTATAATACATAGCATACTAAACATCCCAGAGTTAGTGACAAATAAGGAGCTACTTTAAATACATTCATTGCTACAATTAATGTAACAGAAGGAATTAACGCTTTAATGAAATCTATATTTGTTGTCTTTTTATCAACTGCTTTCAGCGCTAAACTCCTTGAAGCCTTATCCATCAATTTCCCTGTTTTTTTAAACCCTTCATTTCGTTTCTCATTAATTTTTAACATAAAGAATATATAAAGTGCACCAAATATAATTGACACTACAGCAGCAATAATCCCCAACCATGGTCCAGCCATTGGAGTCGTTCCTAAATACTCTATCGGAATTAAATTCTGTAATGCTGGTGATCCGGGTAGAATAGCTGTCCACATTGACCCCCCATAAACTGTTACTGCAATAATAAAATGCCAAGGTATATCCATTTCTTTAAATATTCTGAAACAGATTGGTGCAACTGTAAAAATAACTACAAATCCACTTACGCCACCGAAAGATAAAATTGCAGTAATTAACGAAAGTCCCATCAAAACCCAAAACTTTGCGTTTTTTCCGCCAAACTGCATCGACCAACCAGCTATTTTATTCGCTATATCTTGTGCAGCACCACTATCACCAAGCATGGACCCCAGTATGGTTGCGGGTAAGAAAATTAAAAAGTTACTCTTTGCAAAACCCGCAAAGGAAGTCGCAAAGGATTCTGTTAAACTTTCTGATAGAGGCAACCCTGAAAATAAAATAACAACAACTGAAGCAACTGGCCCTAAAACTAAAATTGGTATTTGTTTAAAAGAACCAAAAATTAAAATAAATAGTGCCACAAATATACCGATTAAACTCAATAGTCCTAAATCCATAGTTTTACTCCTTTAATTTGATATATTAATAATAACGTTTCCAAGCACTTTGCTCAATGTTACACACAACAGTGTTTTATATTAAATCACATTGATTTTTGTTATGTGTACCTGATTTATATTATTATCAATCGTTTTCCCTTCTCATTTTATGTTATACTGATTACCGAGAGGTGAATGATGATGATTGATGTAAAGGTAGCGCAACATATTGTAGAAAGAATGAAAGGAATTATTAATCAAGAACTTAATTTTTTTTCGATTGATGGTATTATCATAGCTAGCACTGACCCAATACGTATTGGACAATCAAGACACGAGGGAGCCAAAGTTGTATTAGAAACTCAGCAGCCGGTTATAATTGAATACGAAGGCCAATTTGAAGGTGCTAAACAAGGAATTAATCTGCCTGTTATAATTGACCAGCAGATTATAGGAGTGATTGGTATCACAGGCAAGAAAGAAGAAGTTTTACATTTTGGTGAGATTATAAAACAGATGACCGAAGTTTTAATCCTAAATAATTCTGCAAGAGAATTATTATTTAATCGACGCAATATTAACCAAAATATTATTGATTATGTTTTGCAACCATCTACAAACGAAAAACACACTATTGAGATGCTTTACGATATCGACTTTTCAACAGAACGTCAAGCAATTGTAGGCACAAATTTTAACGAAAAACAAATACACTTAATGGACGATATCTCTTCTATTTATTTGGAATTAGAGATGCTCATTGGAGAGCCACAACAGTCTTTTTTTGATATTCGAGGAAATACAATTACTATACTCTATACCAGCAAATCCATCAAACAAGCTGAGCAATTAACATTTCATATTCATAATATGCTAAAAAATAAATTCAACTTAAACTTTATTTTCGGCATTGGAACAGTTGCTAGAAATGAAACTGAATTAAATGAAAGTATCAAACAAGCAAAATCTGCTATGCACTGGAATAGGATATTGGCTCAAAATCCTATACTCCACTATAAAGAAATGGGGTTCGGAATTGTATTAAATGACATCAAACAGATCAGTATTGAACACTATTTAAATTCTATTTTTAAAAAAAAGTCAGCTCAAGAAATTGATGAAATAGTTGAACTCATTTCGATTTACGAAAAACATAATGGTTCGATACAAAAATGTGCTGAGGAGCTATTTATCCATAAAAACACTGTACAATATAAGTTAAATAAAATTAAAAATGATACTGGCTATTCACCTCGAATCTTATCTGAATATTTCATCTTAAAATTAGCTTCGATTCTCTATCTTTCTAACAAGTAACATATTAAAAGGAACTAAGACAGCCATCTTAGTTCCTTTAGCAATTCATATTCAGATATCTCTATATAATTATGTACTTATATTTTATAGATTTTATGAAAAGAAGTTTAATAAAAGTCCGGCTGCAACAGCAGAGCCAATTACTCCTGCTACGTTTGGACCCATAGCATGCATCAGTAAGAAATTCGCTGGATTCGATTCTTGACCGACTTTCTGTGAAACACGGGCAGCCATAGGTACGGCAGATACACCAGCAGATCCAATTAATGGATTAATTTTTCCACCGCTAAATTTATACATAAGTTTTCCAAATAGTACTCCCGATGCTGTTCCTACAGAGAATGCTATTAACCCAAGTACTACAATCGAAATGGTTTGAGGTGTTAAAAACACATCTGCTTTCGCAGTTGCTCCGACCGTTACTCCCAATAAAATAGTAATTATATACATAAAAGTATCTGTTAAAACTGATGTTAATTTCGGTACAACACCAGACTCTTTAATTAAGTTCCCTAACATCAACATTCCAATTAATGCCGCTGCTGAAGGCAATAATAATATAGTAAAAATTATAACAACAATAGGGAAAATTATTTTTTCCTTTTTCGAGACAGGTCGTAATTGTTCCATTTTAACCTCACGTTCTACTTTTGTTGTTAAAGCTTTCATAATCGGTGGTTGTATAATTGGAACCAAAGCCATATAAGAATAGGCAGCGATTGCAATTGAACCTAAGATATGTGGTGCTAATTGTGAAGTTAGATATAGTGCTGTTGGTCCATCTGCACCACCAATAATTGCAACAGAAGCAGCTTCTTGAGGTGTAAATGAAATACCGGGTATAAAATCATTTAAAATAAACGCACCAATAAAAGTAAAGAAAATACCAAATTGAGCTGCTGCACCTAAGAAAATACTTTTAGGATTAGCAATTAATGGACCAAAATCTGTACTTGCTCCAACACATAAGAAAATAAGTGGTGGATAAATTCCTAGTTTCGTTCCTTGGTATAAAAGATATAAAAACCCCCCTTCTTCCATTAACCCGCCAAACGGCAAGTTTGTTAGCAACATACCTGATGCAATTGGAATTAATAAATATGGTTCATAACCTTTCGCAATTGCGAGATATAAAAATATACATGCAATTGCAATCATTATAACTACTTTTATATCCAATCCGGCAAAGCCAGTACTTCGCCAAA
Source organism: Aerococcaceae bacterium zg-1292 (assembly GCA_016126655.1). GTDB lineage: Bacteria > Bacillota > Bacilli > Lactobacillales > Aerococcaceae > Globicatella. Next base: position 2,351,427 of record CP065955.1, read on the forward strand.
AATCATATAATACATCCATCTGTAATCTCTCCTTATCCCTAGTTTTCTAAGTTAGTCTAAGGTAATGAGAGCATCACCTGTGTTGACTGCAGCTCCTTTTGAAGTATTAATAGTTGAAACTTTTGTGTCTCGTGGTGCTACAATTTCATTTTCCATTTTCATTGCTTCCAAAACTAAAAGTGGTTGTCCTGCTTTTACTAAGTCTCCTACAGATACTAATACATCAATGACTGTTCCTGGCATAGGAGCACTAATAATTTCCCCGTCAGAAGCCACTGAAGCTGTAGGTGCTTCCACCTTAGAAGTAGATGGTCGCGATGTAGTTGGTATTGAACTTGGAATAGATGGTTTAGGAACTGACAGTGTTTTCGCAGCAGAACTTGTACCTCCTGCTTCTTCAATTTCTACCTCATATACATTTCCATTAATTTTTACATTATACTTCTTCATTATTTATATTCCTCCCGCTATATTTTACGATGAACATTGCCTTGGCGTCCAGACATCGCCCATGAACTCATTTCATTTGGTATTTTTCGTATATTGCGAACCACGAAAGCATCAGCAGATAAACCACTGTATTCTTCTATTGCAGCAATTATTGCTGCAACTTCTAATTCAAAGTGTTTTTTATCTTTTGATGAGTTTGAAGTGTTCTCAACACTATCTATTTTTTCAATTTTTTTTGTTCTTTTATTTCCTTTTTCTTCAGTCCCTATGTACTTAAAAAGACCTAATATGCCTGCGATTGCAGCAAGTGCAGCGAATACGATCAGCATACTAAAAATGGTAACATATAAGGCTTCGGCTAATGTAACACCATCTGATACATTCATTTACTTCACCTTACTTTCTACAATGGCATATTGCCGTGTTTCTTAGCCGGTCGATTCTCTCTCTTGTCTGATAGCATATCAAATGCTGAGATCAAACGTTTACGAGTTATTGAAGGCTCTAAAATATCATCAACATAACCTAATCCTGCAGCTGTATATGGATTTGCCACTTCTGCACGATACTCTTCAATTTTTTTAGCTCGCGTCGTTACTGGATCATCTGAATCTTTAATTTCTTTTCTAAATATAATATTTGCAGCCCCATCAGGTCCCATTACAGCAATTTCAGCATTTGGCCACGCATATACTAAATCTGCTTTTAAATGTTTAGAACACATTGCAATATAAGCTCCGCCATAGGCCTTACGTAAAATGATAGTTACTTTCGGCACAGTCGCCTCTGAATATGCATACAGCATTTTCGCGCCATGACGAATAATACCATTATGTTCTTGTCCGGTTCCAGGTAAAAATCCAGGAACATCGACTAGAGTTAACAAAGGAATATTAAATGAATCACATGTTCGAATAAAGCGTGCTGCTTTATCTGATGCATCAATATCTAAGCACCCAGCTAAATAATTTGGTTGATTCGCTACTACTCCTATCGTTTGACCATTTAATCTAATGTAACCAATTACTATATTTCTAGCAAATAATGGCTGCACCTCAAAAAATTGACCGTCATCAGAAAGTTCTTTAATTATTTCTAAAATATCATACGGTTTATTTGGATTCTCAGGAATTAATTCATTTAAACACTCACTTACACGATTTAAATCATCTGTTGCATCGTATCTTGGAGCATTTTCCATATTATTTGATGGTAAATAACTTAATAATTCCTTAATATGCGCGATTGCTTCATCTTCTGTTTCATCCATAAAATGAGCCACTCCTGAAGTAGCGTTATGCGTACGAGCGCCACCCAAAGTATCTGCAGAAACAATTTCCCCAGTTACTGTTTTGATTACCTCTGGTCCTGTGATAAACATTTGACTAGTTTTATCTACCATAAAAATAAAATCAGTTAATGCAGGTGAATAAGTAGCTCCTCCAGCACAAGGTCCCATAATAACCGAAATTTGCGGAATCACACCTGAAGCCATTGAGTTTGCAAAGAAAATATCTCCAAATCCTTTTAAAGAACCTACACCTTCTTGTATACGTGCACCTCCAGAATCATTAATACCGATAATCGGTGCTCCTACTTTAGCAGCTAGTGTCTGCGCTTTAACAATTTTAGCAGCATGCATTTCCCCAAGCGAACCTCCAATAACGGTAAAATCTTGTGAATAGCAATAGACCAAACGACCATCAATAGTTCCGTAACCTATAACAACACCATCGCCAGTTGGTCGTTTCTTATCCATTCCGAAACTGTGAGAACGATGTTCAACGAAGGTGTCCAATTCAACAAAAGAGCCTTCGTCAAACAATTTTTCAATACGTTCTCTCGCTGTATATTTTCCTTTAGCATGTTGTTTATCAATTGCTGCTTGTCCGCCACCCAAACTTATCTGTCTTTTACGTTTATTTAATTCATCAATTTTTTCTTTTGACATATCTTATGTTCTCCTTACTTCTACTTTTAGAAAAGTGCATTTATTATCATATATCCAATAGAGGGACATAATAAGCTGCCTAATCCTGTATAAAATGTTGCTGTCATTGCTCCGTAGGGAACTAATTCCGGGTCAACAGTTGCCAATCCTCCCGCAACTCCACTAGTAGACCCTACTAGACCTCCATAAACCATTGCAGCAGTTGGATTATTTAATTTAATAATTGGTGCTATAAATGGTGTAATAATAATAGCTAGAACCGACTTTATGACACCAGCAGCAATTGAGATTACTATAACCTCTGAGCTAGCTCCTAGGGCTGTACCAACAACCGGTCCTACTACAAATGTTGCTGCTCCACCTCCGATTGTCGCCATATCCACTGCACTTTGATATCCCATCCAATAAGCAACAAGTGCACCAATAAAGAATGATGAAGCTACACCTAGTAATAAAGCAATAATCCCTGGTAAGCCAGCCTTTTTAATATTATTAATATCTGCACCAAATGCTGTTGAAATGATTGCATAATCACGGAACATGCCACCACCAAGAAGACCAACACCTGCCAACCAAGCAGTATCGGATACACCTTTTTCACCGCCGGTAAATACACCAGCAAAATAAGCTAAAACTAATCCTATAAGTATTGCAATTGCTGAAGCCATATTTTTTTGACGAATGACTTTTGAAAGAAATTTTCCAAGTGCCATTACAAATGCAACGTACATAAAAGCACCAACTAGTTCATACGAAGTAAAGATTTTATTAATTATTTCCATCATAGCGTTGCCCCTTTATTATTATTCACGGCTTAATTTTGAAATAACTGGAACAAGGCCAAGCGCAGCCAATATAGCCAATGCACCTGCTAAAATTGCAACCAGTCCGCTTTCTAAAGCTCCTTTTACATTCTGAATGGAAGACATCGCAACCACAATTGGAATGTATAAACTACTTAAAAATTTAATTCCATTAGATGTTTTTGTATTTAATGGTGTGCCTCTTTTTTCAAGATGAGCCATCAACAAAATTAATATTATCATTGAGAACCCAACTCCACCTACATCTCCATTAATCCCTAAAAGTGAGCCTAACAAACGTCCGATAAACGACCCAATAAACATGCAAACGCCCACGATTCCTAACCCGTAAATTTCCATAATTATTCACCTCAATAGCATTAATTAAATAGCTAAATTGCGCCTTCCTCACGTAATCTTTGAATTTCATTTTCAGAGTATCCTAAATTCATTAAAATATCCTCTGTATCCTCACCTAATACGGGAGCTGCTTTTCTAATATAGCCTTGTGTTTCACTCATTTTTATTGGAACACCAGGCAAGAATGTTTGACCAGCAACAGGGTGATTAACTTCTAGAATCATTTCTCTAGCTTTAATTTGTGGGTCATTAACCACCATTTCAATATTATTGATTGGACCATTTGGTACACCTGCCTCATCTAAAAGCGTTTGCCATTCTTGAGTTGTTTTTTTCTTCGTCTCCTCTGTTATTAATGCTATCATTTCATCATAGTTTTCACCACGTAGTGGGTTAGTTTTAAATCTTGGATCATCTGCTACCGATTCGTCTCCAAATACATGCCATAATTTTCTGAATAAATTATCATTACCTGCAGCAATCATTATTTCGCCATCTACCGTCTCAAATGGCTGGAACGGGAAGATAGATGTATGTACATTTCCCGCTGGCTTCGGTGAAGTCCCTGTAGCAAAGTACCGTGCAACAGCGTTTTCTAATATTGCAACTTGACCGTCTAACATTGCAACATCCACTTTTTGACCTTTTCCTGTTTCATTTCGGTAATTTAACGCTCCTAAAATTCCTATTGCTGTAAAAAGACCAGCGGTAACATCACCGATAGAAGGGCCTACTCGTGTTGGGCGTCCATCTTTTTCACCAGTGATACTCATAATGCCACCCATTGCTTGAACAACACCATCATACGCAGGACGTTTACTGTATGGACCTGAGTGTCCAAAACCTGAAGAAGCAGCATAAATTAATTTTGGATTAATTTCTCTCAATACATCGTACCCTAATCCCAATTTTTCCATCGTTCCTGGACGAAAGTTTTCGACTAATACATCCGCTTCTTTAATCAATTTAATAAGTATTTCTTTGGCATCTTCATTTTTCAAATTCAGTGTCAAACTGCGTTTATTTCGATTAATACTCATAAAATAAGCCGATTCTCCATTTACGTAAGGTCCATACGCACGAGAATCGTCCCCTTTACCAGGCATTTCAATTTTCAATACATCTGCACCCATATCTGCCAATAACATTGTGGCATAAGGTCCAGCTAAAACACGTGTCATATCCACAACTTTTAATCCTTGCAATGCTTGTTCCATAAATTTTTCCTCCTCAAAATCATTCACTCTAATAATATAATGCTCCATACGGAAACCCCTTACATATAATGATAACATTGACCTCCTTGCGAGTCTAATATATAATAAGTCAATAGAATATAACAATTTGGTTATAATAGACGTTATTTATTATAAGTAAAGGAGTATCGATATGGATATCAACTTATTATGTCAATTTAAAAAAGTAGCTGAAACCGAACATCTTACTCAAGCTGCAAAATCACTACATATTGCACAACCTGCTCTGAGCCGTAATATAGCTCGATTAGAAGAAACAGTTGGTGTAAAATTATTTACTCGAAATGGAAAAAGCATCTCTTTGAATCATTTCGGAAAAATACTACTAAGACATACTAATACAATTATTGAAGAATTAAATTTAGCCAAAAAAGAAATAGAGAATGCAGTCAGTACAGAAAAACAAACGCTTTTTATCTCCATGTATGCCGCTTCGAAATTATTACCTGATATTATTTTCCAATTTAATCACCTTTATCCAAAAATTTCTTTAAATATTGTCCAAGAAAATCTTGGGAATAAAGATAAATCTTTCGATATACAGATATATTCTTCATCTACACCAAATTATGATACGCATGGAGAGACTCTTCTGCATGAAGAAATATTGATTGCTTTACCAAAAAGCCACCCTTTGAGCAACAAAAAGGTAATAGAAGTAAAGGATTTACAGCATTTAGACTTTATATGTATGCCAAAAGGAAAAAGCCTCCGGAAAATTACAGATGATTTTTGTCATCGTGTTGGAATTGAACCAAACATTATTTTTGAGTGCGAAACACCCGATTTAACACGCGAACTCATATCAACGGGTATTGCAGCAGCTTTTATTCCTGAAAAAACGTGGTCTGGGATTAAAACAGAATACATTGCTATTCGTCGTTTAACAGACTTCAAATGTCAGAGATATATTAACGCGGTATATCCTTCTCCAAAATATAGAAGTAAGTCTGCTGATTTATTCATTACATTCATTCAAAATTACTTTTCAAAGCTTGCTTAGGATTAAGTTATATCGACTTCATTTCAAAGCGCAGACAAATAGCCCAATTGATTATACTCTCATAGATTTCAATCAATTGGATTATTAAATAATTAATTATATAACTTAAAAAGACTCGAAACAATAGCATATTTGACAACTATAAGTACCTTGGTAACGAAGAGCGTGATTCAGAATTGAAATCACAATTAATAGGTGATACTGTCAGTTTTCTACTTAAAGAAATATCCATCTAAAATAATTGAACACCTTCATCTAAATCCCTCTACAAGATATTGCAATATTTTACGTTTGACAATCTGAGAAATATGACAATGATTATCAGCTAAGGTGATGGTAGCGATAAACGTTTCGCCGCACTCTTTACATAGAAATCGATGCTTTTTCAATTGTAATAACAAGGGGAGAAATTTACCTCTCTAACAATAAACGAATTGTTTTAAAACCGTATTTTATAATCGTTTGCTTTGAATTTTTAGCCCCGCATTTTTCACAACAAGAAGGAGTGTACGAGAGTTTCACTGATAAAAGTTTTTAGGCGGTTTTGTTTAATTGTAGAGCGGGCAATATTAAATTTTCGTAAAAGGTAATATTTTTATCCTCAATTGATAATAATTGGTGTATACTAGAAGCATAGGTCATGATAATTCTCCTTTAATTGGTTTTGTCACTTTAATTATAGGAGAATATCTGACCTTTTTATATATAAATTTAAAAGGTGTTGATAGCTCCTTTTCGGAGGCCACCAACACCAAATATTATAGAATCATATAATTCTCATATTTTAGTATGTAAATATTTTAGAAAAATAAACTTAAAACCAATACTAATGCTAAACATGAGCCAGCACCGATAAATGACACCATTGTTTTTGCCATAAATTGATCTTTCACTTCTTTTAAACCATACAACCCATTAAACACCCAGAATCCACTATCATTAAAGTAACTAAATGATACTGCACCTGCACATGTTGACATAGCTACTAATACTGGATTTAATCCCATTTGAGTTACTAGTGGCGCTGTTAAAGTCGCTGCAGTAATTAAAGCTACTGTTGCAGATCCTAATGAGATACGCATTAATGCAGCAATTACAAATGGAACTAAAATACCAGGAATTCCTGAATGTAGCACTGCTTCACCTAAAGCATCGCCAATTCCCGCATCACGAACTACATACCCTAAAGCCCCACCAGCTCCAGTGATTAACATAATCATACCAGTGGATTTAACACCATCTTCAATCGCAGCAAATAATTCGTCTTTTGAATATCGTTTCCCTAGACCGTATATTGCTAATAGTAATCCTATAATTAACGCCATGATTGGGTGACCAACAGTTGAAATCAACTCTTTACCAGCACCAGAATATTTCACAAATTCAGTGACAGTTTTTAATAAAATTAAAATTAAAGGGACAACAATCGGAGAAAATGATAACGCTGCACCTGGTAAATTCTTTTCTTTATATACATTTTCCACATTTTCAATTGAGCGGATATATTCTTCTTTAAAATCACCACGAATATAGTCGGTTCCATCTTCGTTTGGTACGATATATAATCGTTTTCCTAACCAAATACTATACAATGTTGACATAATCAAAGTAGGTAGTGTCATTCCTACTCCTGCTAAAATCATTAATCCTAAATCAATATCCAAAATTCCAGCTACGGCTAGTGGACCTGGTGTCGGTGGTACGAATACATGTGTTAACTGTAAACCAGTTGCTAATGCGAGCCCTAGACCTACAACACTTTTACCAGTCATTCTAGATAATGATTTTGCTAATGGTGTTAAAATTACCAATCCGGAATCTGCAAAAACGGGTATAGCTACAATATATCCTGTAATTGCAAGCGCCCACTCTTCTCGTCCTTTACCAACTAATTTAATAATTGAAAAAGCCATTTGCTCTGCTGCACCCGATTTCTCTAGTACAGCACCCATCATTACGCCTAATCCAATAATAATCCCAGTGCTTCCTAACGTACTACCAAAACCTCCAGTAATTGATGAAATAACATCTTTAAATGCTAATCCCCCAATTAATCCTGTAGTAATTGATGAAATAATAAGTGCTACAAAAATATGCACTCGTGTCTTCATTGCTAAGAAAAGTAATAATACAATTCCTATGCCCAGTCCAACTAACATTTGAGTGCTACTGACTGCTGTTTCCATATATAAACTACCTTCTTTCTATTCAAAATGTACTGAATCTACCAGTAAATGATTAACAACTTCCATATTTAATGATAATCCCATCCCTGGTCGAGTAGGAACTTTCATCATACCATTCTTCATCTCCACTTTTTCATTGAAGATTCCAACTTGTTCAAACCATTCAAAATGTTCTACCCATACGTCACCACTATAACAAGCAACAAGTGGCAAATGAATTTCCATACTATAATGAGGAGCTAATACTATTCTCTTCTCTTCAGCTCTTTCCATTACTTTACGATACTGAGTAATTCCACCAATTCTTGGACAATCTAACTGACAAACATCAAATGCACCTCGCTCCAAGTATGGTAAACCCTCTCTAAAGCTTGTTAACATTTCTCCTGTCGCAATAGGTGTTGATAATTCTCGTGATAAACGATAATGACCATCTACATCATGAGCACCTACTGGTTCCTCAAACCAAACTAAATTATATTCATCAAAATATCGCCCCGCCTTTAACGCAGTCGATACATCCCATTGTTGATTTGCATCAATCATAATAGGAACTTGATCTCCGACCGATTTACGTAACGCTGCAACACGACGAACATCTTCACGCCAATCTGGTTGACCAACTTTTATTTTAATTCCTCCGGCACCTTCAGAAAGTACTTTGTGTGCATTTTCAATTACTTCCTCAATTGTGTCTTGCAAAAAGCCTCCTGTTGTATTATAGCAAGGTACTTCATCTTTATGCTGCCCTAACAATTTACTAATTGACAATCCCGCACGTTTTGCTTTTAAATCCCATAAAGCAATATCAAAAGGTGTGATAGCCTGTACTGCAACACCACTATTACCGATTGAAATACTAGACCATAATAATTTATTCCACAACCTTGAAATATCATTAGGATCTTCACCAATTAATAACGGCGCATATTCTTTTGATAATGAGTATTGTGCTGGCCCACCAAAACGCTTACAGTAAGTGTATCCTATTCCTTCTCTACCATCCTCAGTAATAATGGTTGCAACAGTAATCATAACTTCTTTTAATGGTGTTTGTTTTCCTTGAATAACTTTTGCGTCACTAACTGGTTTGGCTAATGGAACGCAAATTAAACGTACATCTACTGATTTTATTTTATCAACTGACATCTTAATCCTCCTCTTGTGAAAAAATGTTTATATATATACACTTACTGTTTGACTCTCATTTTAAAACATAAAAACATTTTATAATACATTACACATAATGAAATGTTCGCGTTTCCTAAATGATATTTTTGTTTTACGTACTATAATTAGGATTCGTGTTTATTAGTTTGTTTTTTCACTAAGAAATTTAAATTTGCTTTTTGTTTCAATAAATGGGATATGCTGAACTTATAGTTCCATTATCAATTCGATAGAACATCAATCAAAATGATAGTCCTTCTTACATTACTCTTACTAAAATTTTAAGCCCAAAATTAAAACTGGATACAGCAAACCTTATTGCGAGTTTTAAATTTCATCTTTTTAGTGCAAAAATATAAAAAGTGAAAAGTTATGATTAGGCGGAGAAATTAATTATAAAGCATCTAAACAAATCGTTCTATTTTAGAATCAAAATGGTCATTTTTGCTAAAATTAATAATTATAAACAATCCTAGTATTTTATTGTAAATGAGTAATATTTTGACTGAACTAAATTATATTCATATAATAGAAGTTGGAGCATTTTATACACGCAATGTTATGGAGGAATAATTATGGCGAACGAAAACCCTGTTTACGGAACAGTATTATTAAAAGCATCAAATATCATCAATGTTATAGCTAAGTCATCTGAACCTCTAGCATTAAATACAATTGCTCAAGAATGCGGATACACTGTCAGCACCACATCTAAAATCCTTGATACCTTACAATTAATTGAATATGTACAGCGTAACCCTGTCGACAAAAAATTTTCACTAGGCATTGCACTCATTCAATATTCAAACGCCGCCTTGATGCAGTTTGATATTATTCGCGATTCATATTTTGCTTTAAAAGCATTATTTGACGAATTTCATGAAACTGTACACCTTGGGATGTTAAAAGATAATCAAATGCTCTATATTAACAAATTTAGCTCTCCTGAAAATAATAAGCAAATGCTCTCGCAAATCGGTGGTACAAGAGAATTGTATTGTTCTGCAATGGGAAAAGCAATTCTTAGTACATTCTCAATTGAAAGACAAAAGGCTTATATTGATACGATTCATCTAACGCCGTTTACAAATCAAACGATTACTGATAAATCGATACTTACACAAGAAATTCAGCTTGTAAGACAACAAGGTTTCGCAACGGACAATCGTGAAATTGAAAATCATTTATATTGCATCGGCGCTGCCATTCATACAGCAAATGAGCCAAATGCTCAGTATGCTTTTAGTGTCACTATCCCTTATTATCGATTAACCGATGAACTGAAACAAACTCTTATTAACCGTGTCTTGGAGACAAAAGAATTAATCGAAAAGATGGTATTATAACTAGTGAAAAGCGCTGAGTAGACTTTGATAATAGTCTACTCAGCGCCAAGTTTTTATAATTCTATACACTCCATTATTTATCTTCAACTAAAATTATTAAAGAGAGGCTGTCCACTTTTTCAGCCTCTCTTTTCACTCATTCGAAATAGCTAGAATAAGTCACTATTTGTAATCTTTCTTTACAGTTTCTTACTGATTTACTTACTAACGAACTAACCAACCGCCATCAACAGCTAAAATATGACCATTCACGTAATCTGACGCACGACTTGCCAAGAATACAATAGCTCCCATTAGTTCATGCGGTTCTGCCCAATGACCTGCTGGAATACGGTCTAAAATTTCTTTATTACGTACTTCATCCTCACGAATTGGAGCAGTATTGGCTGTCTTAATATAGCCTGGCGCAATAGCATTTACTTGAATGTTTAATGCACCTAATTCATTCGCAAAAGCTTTTGTAATTCCTGCTACTGCATGCTTACTTGCTGTATACGGTGGAACAAATTTTCCTCCTTGGAATGCTAACATAGAAGCCACATTAATGATTTTGCCTGATTTTTGTTCGGCCATCACTTTTGCTACCGCATGGCTTAAATAGTAAGATGCATTCAAGTTAATATCCATTACCGCACGCCAATCTTCATCTTTATATTCTAATAATGGTGCACGACGGATAGTCCCTGCGTTATTTACTAATACATCAATTTTTCCATATACATCTAAGCATTCTTTAACCACAGCATCTGCAGCACCTTCAGCGGTTAAATCAATTTGGAAAAAGTGTACTTTACGCCCTTTTGCTTCAATTAATTCACGGGTAGTCTCCCAATTATCATCGTGCGTAGAGATAAACAAATCTGCACCCGACTCTGCAAATGCAACGGCATACGCTTGTCCTAGTCCAGTGTTGCCTCCAGTTACGATAATTACTTTACCATCTAAATCAAAAAAGTTTCTTGAATATAGATTTAGTTCTGACATGTTTTATGCTCCTCTTTTATAATATATTACCGAACAATATTCCCGCCACTTGAACGGATGAATTGCTCAATTTGTTGCTCAGAAAAACGGTTAACATCCCCAAAAACAGTATGTTTTAATACGGAAGCTCCAACCGCAAAATCTACTAATACTTGGGCCGGTCGCTCTTTAATAATGCCATCCAGTATGGCTGCTGCATAAGCATCTCCAGCGCCTATGCGATCATTAGCAAATTGAATTTTATATTGTTTGGAATGCGTCAATTCTAGTTGTTTTGTATCATAATAAAAGCCGGTTAAATCATATTGATTAGGCGTAATCGATATCCGGTTAGTGCCATAAATCACCTTAACATTTGGATACTTTTGCGCTATTTGTGCCAAAAATGCTTCTGGATGACTATGTGTTTCAATATCAATATCCATAAAATATTTTGCATCTAAGCGATTAGCAGATAATATATCCACATACGGCAACACTTTTTGAAAGACAACTTTAGCCTCCGCTTGCGTCCACAATTTCTGCCGATAATTCATGTCAAAACTTACTGTAATGCCTTTTTCATGCGCATACTGTATTAATTTAACTAAATACTCATGCCAGAACTTACTTAATCCTAGAGTAATCCCTGTCGTATGAAAATGTGTGACACCCTTAAACAAAGCCTCCATATCCCATATTGGTTCATCTAACATCGCAATAGCAGAAAACGCACGGTCATACAATACTGAGCTCGCACGTAAATCTGACCCTACTTCCACAAAATAACTTCCTAAACGACCTGTCTCAGTTTGTTTAATTTGTGAAGTATCGACACCAAAACTACGCATTTGCGAATAAATATTTTCTGCTAATTCATTATTAGGAATGACGGTTGCATAGCGAACATCATGATCTAATTGGCTTAAATTGACAGCAACATTGGCTTCAGCGCCGCCGAATGTCACATCAAGATGATTCAAAAAACGTAAGCGTTCGCTACTTGTTGTGGAAAATCGTAACAAGCTCTCTCCCAGTGATAAGACTTTGGTCAAATTATTCACCTCGAATTTCTTTTAATCTATCCACATATTGTTTAGCCAAAGCAGTTAAACCATCAAAATCGTCGCCTTCAACTTTACTTAATGCACCGCCAACACCTACCGCCACAGCACCTGCATTTAGCCATTTATCCATGTTTTCTAAATTAACACCACCTGTCGGCATCACATTCACTTGAGGCAATGGTGCTTTCACGGCTTTAATATAATCTGGTCCTACCAAACTGCCTGGGAATAACTTGATAATATCTACACCATATTGTAAGGCAGTCGTCATTTCTGTCATTGAAACACAGCCTGGTAAGTACGGGATTCGGTATAAATTACATAATTTGGCAGTCTCAACATCAAACGCAGGGCTGACAATAAAATCTGCCCCAGCCAAAATGGCTATACGTGCTGAAATCGCATCTAAAACAGTCCCAACACCTAATAAAGTGTCTGGCAATTCTGTCTTCAATTGACGTAGTACTTGGTCAACATTTGGCGTGGAGAACGTCAATTCAATAGCCTCTACGCCGCCTTTTATAATCGCATGCACCATTTTATTTGCCAATGTTTCATTTTCAGCACGTAAAACAGCGATGACACCTGCTTGCATTAATCGTGATAATGTTTTTTCTTTACTCATATATTACTCACCTTTCCTATTTGGAAAATAACTTTCTTAAAAAGAAATATTTGTCTTTAGTATACTTCAACGAAAGCGTTATTTCAAGATATTCACCAATTATCCTGATAATCATTTTCTTATTATCTTTCCTGTACTCCATTTATTTACTATTGTTCACACGAATATTGGTTAATAATCAATCTCAACCAATTAATAAATCTGAATTTTGACAATGAGTATACAAATCAACTAATTCCAACGTATTGCGTAAAATTTGAACAGACCTAACAGACTTATCATAAAAAATAAGACTAAACAGCTTTATCGACTGTTTAGTCCTAAAAAATAGTTTCCTTTCACGAAGCGATTACTTACACTTACGCCAAATATGTGTATCAACCAAACCACAGTAAGCATCAACTGGTGATACACCTGTAAATTCTGAGCGCCCGGCTAATTTTTCTACTAATGCAGCCATCGTACTTGGCATACCATCATACGCATTAATATATGTCCCTACTTGTGGCATATCCGCTAATGCAAATGGATGGTTTACGGACACAACGATGGTTGGCACTTCATGAACATAAAATGGTTGGTCTGGAGTCCCTTTTGCTGCTGGCCAAATAATTCGTTGTGTGGTTCCACCAGAGTTAACATCGACAAGGTTGATAATTAAATCGTAATTATCAGTAATTTGAGCGATTGGGCGTTTGGAAGCATAAACATTTTGAATCGCACGAGGACGTTCTTCTTCCGGCAGTTTTTTAATACGTTCCTCTGTGTTCTCCCAAATTGACACTTCATGTCCTGCTTGTTCTAATAACTCTTTTAAGGTGTCTGACGCGCGTTTCTTACCAGAGTTAATCATCGCACCAAATCCACCCTTATAACCTTCTACTTCTACTAATAAGATACGTTTGTAGCGTTCTGGTGTCACCGGGAAGATGCCTTCTTGTTTTGCTTTGACTAGTGTAATGGCTTTATCTGCTACTTCAGCTGCAACCGCCTTGGCTTCTTCTGTCCCAATTAATTTCAGTGCTTCTTCTTTTGGCAACATTATTTCTTCACGGCGACCTTCGAATTGGTGAAGTCCAAGTTTAGCTTTTAAACCGAGTGTCCGACGCAATGCATCATGCAAACGTTCATCAGATAGTAAACCTTTTTCATAACCTTCCTTCATCCAATTCAAGTCTTCATCTGGATCATTGAAGAATAAGAAGAGGTCACATCCTGCTTCGATGGCTGTCGGTAATAATTCACGACGTGGTAACGAAGCTGTCATTGCCACCATATGGGAAGCGTCCGTTACAATCGCTCCATTATAACCTAGCTCGCCACGTAATAACTCATCCAATAATGTTTTGTTTAATGAAGCTGGTAGCATGTCATCAAGTTCACGTTCAGGATGCATTTCTTTTTCAACATTAGGTAAATGAATATGACCAGCCATAATCCCTGGTAGTCCTTCCTTCGCCATTTCACCATAAATACGGCCGAAACTTGCCATCCACTCGTCCTTATTCATTGGGTTCGATGCATAAGATAAGTGATGGTCGCGTTCGTCGATCCCATCACCTGGGAAATGTTTTGCAAATGGCATGATTCCGTGCTCCATGATACCACGCATATATTCCTTAGATAAGTTTAAGACTTGCTCAACGTCAGCTCCCCAAGTACGGTTGGCAATAATGGGATTGCGCCAATTTCGACTAAGGTCCATAATCGGTGCAAATGACGCATTACACCCTACTGCAGATGCTTCAATTCCTGCTAAACGACCTAATTCATAGGCATACTTAGGATTATTAGTTGCTGCAATTTTAACTTCATCACCAATTTTCGTTCCATCGGTCACAGCACCGTTACCACCTGATTCAGTGTTCGCCGCAATAATCAATGGAATCTTAGACTTAGTCTGTAAAATATAGTTTTGTTCCCACACATCAGCAGCAGGTCCTGGAGCATAACGAACCGCACCAATTTTGTAATCATTTAATACGCCCGTTAAGTATTCTTCTGTACGCTGGCTGCCCATATTAACAAATAACTGTCCAATTTTTTCATCTAAAGTCATATTTGCAATCGTCTCTTCAACCCATGCAATCGCTTTGTCATCCAAGTTATAGGGTGTTTTTCTTAAATCAACTAAATGTGCCATCTCATTCCCTCACAATTCTAAATTATTCCAAAATGCTGTTACTAATATTTCTTGATTCGTTTCTGTAAATGTTTCATTTACAAATTTCTCAGCGACTGTTTCACGTAGATTCGTCCAAGACTCTACTTCTCGATTCACTAAAATTGGATAAAATGCTGTTCCATTTTGTTTTGCAGCATCGAAATCTCCCGGCGAATCACCTACCATCATAATGCGCTCTGGCGCATACCCGTTACGAATCAGTTCGGCAATTACATCTTCTTTCTTACCCTTATCTTGACAATACATTTCATCAATGTGATTGTACAATCCTTGTTCTACCCACTCTTCTTCGACAGCTTCCCGATTGGCTGAACTGACGACATAGACTCTTGCCAATTGATGTAGAGTTTTTAGTCCTTCTAGCACACCTGAAAACGCTAGGCTATCCCCGGTATAACCTTTAATCTGGCGATTCACTTCGTTGGACCAATCCAACGCTTTTTGTAAATCATCGCTCAGATGTTCTGCCAAAGCTTTCTCTAATGAAGCATTTGACAAAGAGGTTGTCGTCTCAACCCATTGCTTAAGGTTATCAATTCCCTGAACTCCTGCAAAATCAAGGCACATCACTAACGCAACAAAACGGTTAACACCACGAGTTTTAGAGTATAAATTCACACGGTTCCACTCCGTAAGGAAAGTCTCTCTATCTGTTATTTCAAAAACATCTGCTGCAATCGGACCAAAAAACAACTCGTGCTTATAGGTCATTGTGTCCATTGCACACCCATCTGAGTCCACGCAGAATACAAATTCATTATTTAACATCAGGGTCTCCTTTCTTAATTCATCTGATGATTTAATTATATAAAAGCGGTTTCTGTTTGTCAAGCTATATTATATTCTAAATTCATCTGATGTAATGGGTTTTTACTCCTTATTTATCTTTCTGCCATTCGCTAATATAAAAAAGGCTGGCAATGACTCACCAACCTTAAATGTTTTTGTTAATAGAGACGATTAAACACCTGAATAAGCTGAGAAGCCACCATCAATTGGTAACACTACTCCATTAACAAAGCTTGCTAAATTTTCATCCGCAAGGAAAAATAGTCCACCTACCAATTCTTCTGCTTCACCAAAACGTCCCATCGGTGTATTACGTAAAATTTTCTCCGCACGAGCTGATGGACTACCATCTTCATTGAACAACAACGCACGGTTTTGGTTACTCACTAAGAAACCAGGTGCAATCGCGTTACAACGAATACCTACTTGTGAAAAGTGAACTGCTAACCATTGGGTAAAATTAGAAATTGCTGCTTTTGCTCCAGAATAAGCTGGAATTTTCGTCAATGGGGTATAAGCATTCATTGATGAAATATTAATAATATTCGCACCAGCACGACCAATCATGTCTTGAGCAAAGACTTGTGTTGGTAATAATGTGCCTAAATAGTTAAGATTGAACACAAACTCGATACCTGATTTATCTAAGTCAAAAAATGTTTTGGTTCCTTCAGGAAGATCGGTTTCATGGAACTCGTTATCTGTTGTCGCTTTAGGATTATTTCCTCCCGCACCATTGACTAAGATATCCGTAGGCCCAAGGTCTGCCAATACTGCTTGACGTACTGCTTCTAAATTATCTTTCTCAAGTACATTTGCTTTATATGCTTTAGCAATACCGCCTGCTGCTACAATCTCATCAGCAAACTGTTGGGCTGCTGCTTCGTTTAAATCTAACAAAGCTACTTTTGCGCCCGCTTTAGCGAATTCTTTGGCGAAAAAGCCACAAAGCACCCCTCCTGCGCCTGTAATTACGACTACTTTATCTTTAAATTCTATTGTTTTTGACATGTTAAACCTCCGTATTCTTGTGCGCTCGGCTTGTCTTGCCGTCCACTTCAAAAGCCGCCTCTGTGCGCAATGCACACGCCGTCTGTTTTATCCAGTGCTTCAAGACAGAACCAGCCTCGCTCTCACTATGACTATTCGTTACCTACTGTTTTTTCTTTTGTTCCAAAATTTGGTTCTTTACCTGCTGCTCGCATATTTGCTTCATAAAGACCATTAAAATATGTTGCACCAAGCGCACGGTCATACAGCCCATAACCTGGTGTTTTTGTTTGGTCCCCCCAAATACGACGTCCATGATCTGGGCGTAAGCTACCTTGCCAATCATACTCAGCCAACAATTTGATGACAGCGTTCATATCAATATCTCCTGCTTCAGATAAATGTGCAGTCTCTTGGAAGCCCCAATCACCAGCCGTTACATTACGGGTATGCATGAAGTTAATCCGATTTCGTTTCAGCGCATATTCAGTCAGCGCCAGCACATCATTTTTAGGGTCGGATGCATATGAACCCACACACATCGTAATCCCATTATATTCAGAATCATAAATATTTAAGAAACGCTCAACCGCTTCTTGACCAGTAATAATACGTGGTAAGCCAAAGATACCATAAGGCGGATCATCAGGGTGAATCGCCATCTTCACTCCAGCTGCCTCAGCTGTTGGCATAATTGCTTTGATGAAATATTCTAAGTTCTCCCATAAATCTTCTTCTGAAATATTCTCACGATAATTTTCGATAATTGCTTTCATTTCCTCTTTTGAATAAGATGAATCCCATCCTGGCAAGTTCAAATCATCCGCAACAGGATCAACCCCTTCCAAATCTGACTTGAGAAATGCCAGCGAGGTTGTTCCATCAGGTAATGAACGATTTAAGTCTGAACGCGTCCAGTCAAATACCGGCATAAAATTATAACAAACAACCGGAATTCCTGCTTTACCCACATTGGTAATGGATGTTTTATAATTTTCAATCAACTCTTCACGATTAGGTTTACCTTGTTTGATGTCCTCGTGAACAGGAATTGACTCAATAACAGTGATTTCTAATCCTGCTGATTCAACCATCTTTTTCAACTCAAGTATATTTTCTAACGGCCATGCTTGCCCCACCGGAACATCGTAAACAGCCGTAACAATTCCTTGCATACCTGGAATAGCTTTAATTTCTTCTAAACTGACGGGATCCTTTTTCCCGTACCAGCGAAATGACATTTTCATAAATTTAATACCATACTTTCTTATTTTTTATTTAATTAAAATAGCGGACAGCATTACCATACGAGATGGCTTTAGCTACTGCACCAAGTGCATCATAATCTTCTGGAACTTCACCATCAACCATCCATTGTCCGAGATAATTCGCTAAGATTCTACGGAAATAATCGTGTCGTTGATAAGACAAGAAACTACGCGAATCCGTTAGCATCCCAATAAAGTTCGCTAAAATACCTTGCTCTGCCAGTGCGTTCATCTGACTAATCATACCGAGTTTGGTATCAGCAAACCACCAACCTGCACCAAATTGTAGATAGCCGGCGATACCTGCATCATTCGCTTGGAAGTTTTGCAATGTATTCGCAACTACAATATTATAAGCCGGATTGAGATTGTACCAAACCATTTTAGGTAAGCTATCTTTTTGCACCAGATTATCTAAAAGTCGGTTCATATTGATGGCTAAGCGAGTTTGGTCACCCATAGAATCAATACCAATATCCGCTCCAAGTTGTTGATATAATATCGAGTGATTGTTCCGCAACGCGCCAAAATGCACTTGTGTCACAAAACCGTATTGTTTATATAATCGACATAGTTCAGCAAATACAGCTGTTTGCCATTGATTTATTTCTTGTTGATTCGGCTCATATCCTTCGATTACTTTATTTAACAATTCATCCAATAATGCTTTATCCACTTGTTCAAACACAATTTCTGTAAAACTAATATCTGACGCCTTACACCCATGTTCAGCAAAATAAGCAATGCGTTGTTCAAGCGCAAACATAAAATCAGTAAAATCAGTCACTTTTTTGCCAGTCACTGATGATAAACGGGTCACAAAGTTTTTGAAATTAACATGTTCAATAAAGGCTTCATCTGGTCTAAACGTCGGTGCCACCACCGTTTCAAAGCTGTTATCTGCCGCTAACTTTTCATGCCATTCAAGACTATCCAATGGAGAATCTGTTGTACCGATAAATGCAACTTTACTCGCCTTAATTAATTTACGCGGGCTAATCTGGTGCTCCACCAAATATGCATTAAGTTGGTGGTATAATTCTTCAGCATTTGCTGCCGTTAACGGTTCCTCTATACCAAAAACATTTTTCAACTCCATCGCAGACCAATGATAAACGGGATTGCCGTAAGATTTCTCAAGTGTTCGAGCAAATGCCTTAAACTTATCCAACTTTGATGCGGACCCAGTTATTTCATTTTCAGCTATACCATTGGCACGCATCAACCGCCATTTATAATGGTCGCCGCCTAACCACAAATCTACAATATTATCATATACCTCATCTTCAAAAATCTCTTGAGGGTTTAAATGGCAATGATAATCAAAGATTGGCTCTTCTTTAATCTGCTCATACAATTTCTTTGCCGGCTCATTATTGAGCATAAAGTTTTTATCATTAAACATTTGGTTCATCTCCTGCTGCTTTGACAAATGCTTCAGCTATTTCAGTGACACTATTATATCCATCAGTCGCTACTTTACTTGCTAAAGCTGAACCGATACCTACGGCGCATGCCCCTGCCTTTTTCCATGCTGCAACATTGTCTAACGATACGCCTCCAGACGGCATCAAATTCACTTCTGGGATTGGACCATGGATATCTTTTATAAATCCTGGTCCTAAAACGCCTCCTGGAAAGAGTTTAATAATGGGACATCCTGCCTCACTAGCCGTCACGATTTCTGTTGCCGTAGCACAGCCAGGGAAGTACAAATTTTCATGCGCTTGAGCCACTGTTTGTATATCTTGTGAAAAATGCGGACTTACTAAAAATTTAGCCCCCGCTGCTATCGCTTGTTCAGCCAATTCTGTACTCATCACGGTTCCAGCACCGATAATAACTGAGGAATCATCTGCAAATTCTTCTGACAACTGCGTCATCACCTTCGTCGCATTCGGTGTTGAAAACGTAATTTCAATATTTCGAATACCACCTTTAATCGCATGACGAGCGATTTCTATCGCATCATGCTCATCTTTTCCACGAATGACTGCAAAGAAATAATTTTTTTGTAACTGTTCTAACATATTTGCCCTCCATTAGTAAGCGTCATCATTTTATCTCATTATATAATTCATCTGATGATTTGTCAATGATGTCGCATAAAAAAACAGGACTGCTGCGTCCTGTTTTTTATTATTATTTTCGTAATCCATGCGTTGGGATGTGTTTATTTGACCAATCTGCAATAACTGTCTGTCTAACTTCAAGCACATGGCCCAACATACTATCATAAGCTGCAATTGGATGACGGTCTTTTACTGCGTAAAGAATATTTCGATGTGCCTTCAAACTCGACTCAGTCATCCGATGACTCGCATAATCTTCATTAATCAGACGAATCGAGTCATTAATGATTGGCGCTAAGCTGGTCATAGCAATATTGCCACTCATCTCAGCAAGCATCGTATGAAATTTCACATCGAGTTCTTGATGTTTGCCATCATTCAACTCAAATGATTTTTCAATTGCAATCACAACTTCTTCTAATTTTTCAATCTCTTCATCTGTCGCAAATTGTGCAGCTCGCTCAGCAATACGTGGTTCCAATAAATAACGCAATTCAAATAAATCAGTGGTTAATTTAAGGCGGTCTTTTACTAATGTAAAGCCGAGCGGATCTTCTGCAATCCCCTTCTTACTGCTAATATACGTACCTGAACCTTGACGGACTTCTAAAATATTTCTACCTGCTAAAATTCTTACTGCTTCCCGAACTGTTGAACGTCCTACTTCCAAGACCTCTGCTAATTCATATTCATTAGGTAGTTTTTCGCCAACTTCCATATCATTATCAATGATATATTGCCAAAGGCGTTCCGCAGCCTGTTCAACACGTGGTTTTGCCATAATGTCCTCCGATTCTATTCGCTTCGATTATTTTGTTTTGTAATTATAATGTGGTATCTCTGTCCAACGTTTCTTAATGACTCTTACGATTTGTTTTGGTTCACGGTTACGTGAGAATAATCCTTTGTGGTTTCCTTTAACACGAATAAGCGAAATATTCGTTTCAAAGTCTGCGAAATTCCATACCTGCTCGCCGACAAGGTTTGAAATACTATCAAACACTTTATGGTTCATATCATAATAATCGACTTGATACTCTTCTGTATATGGAATATCCCACATAGAGTGATAGCCCGGTAGGGTGTCCGCACCGTATTCAGTGATTAAAATCGGTTTTTCTGGATACAATGATTGCCATGTCTCTAATTCCTTACGTAATCCTTTTTCAGCCGCATCTAATTCACCATGAGATACATACCATCCATAATAACGGTTCAGACTGATTACGTCAACTAGGTCCATTACTTCATCTTTATCAGGTGTTGCATGCATAATATTGACTAAAGTGACTGGTCGTTTTTGAGGATCGCGGTCACGCATGCGTTGAATCAATGGTTCAAAGTATGCACGGGCACCTTTTTCATGTCCGGCAGGTTCATTAGCAACCACCCACATCACCACTGATGGATGGTTTTTATCACGTTGAATTAATTCATCAATGACTAACTCGTGTGCGTCTTTCGTCTCCATAACTTCCCAAGTATTTTTAGCTTCCTCTTCTTGCATTGTTATATTGAGCGCTGCAGTAAACAACTGGAAGAGTCCTACCGCTGGTACCTCATCAATAACCACTACCCCTAAGCGATCAGCTAAACGCATCATTTCTTCTGAGTATGGATAGTGTGATGTACGGAATGAGTTTGCACCAATTTCTTTTAGTAGGTTCAAGTCCATCAAGTTTGCTGCTTCATTAAATCCGCGTCCATTGATAAATGTATCTTCGTGTTTACCAAAACCTTTAAAGTAGACTGGTTTATTGTTAATTAAAAATTGTCCATTTTCTACGGCCACTTTACGAATACCGAATGTTTCAACATAGGTATCGACAACTTTATCATCTTTAAGCAGTTCCACTTTCGCTGTATATAGATACGCATCTAACACTTCCCATAAACGAGGCGAATCAATCGTCATTTGACCGGCATCGAGTGTACCTAGTGTTTCTCCATCTTGATTAAAAATGGTAATTCGTGTATCTAATCTATCACCTACCGCTTCAACGCTCACTGAAACGTGCGCTTTTGATAAATTATCGGATAATTCACTGACAATAATGATATCTTTAATGTGTGTTTTAGGACGTTTATAGAGATGAACATTTCGCTGAATACCGGCATAGTTGAAGAAATCAAAGTTTTCCTTAACTACTTTTTTCACTGAGCCATCTGCTTGTACTTCTTCAAAATAATTTCCAACTGGTAAGGTTGAATAATTTAATTCGTTATTTGCACAAACTGTTAAACGGAAACTTTCAGCTTGATACAGTGTTTCTGGCACTAAACATTCAAACGGTGTAAAGCCTCCTTTATGCTCACCGATTAATTGCCCATCTGCGTATACTTTTGCTTGATGCGTAACAGACCCAAAGCGCACAACTAATTCTTCCTCTGAACTGATTTGTGGTAAAGAAACCGTTGTTTCATACCAGTTATCACCAATGAAAAGGCGTTTATCATTATCAACAACGAGGTCGTTAAACGAACTCGGTACAACCATCACTTCATCCGTATCTAATACAGACTCGACATCATTTTCCCCTTGATAAAAACTCCAAATACCGTTTAAAGAATATACAGAGCGTGTTTTTGTTTGAATTGGGTATAACATAATCTTCCTCCTCGTAATTACTTTCGGCTCGCGCGGGTTGACTTGACGTACGCGTGAAACGTTCGAATCAGAACCCCTTGCTCGCACTATCGTTTTATATCCATTTTTCCTTTATTCATTAATTGTTCCATATCCTATTTCGCGATAATATTGATGGCACCTTCAATGGTGTGTTTCAATTTATTGCAAGCTATCACAATTCCTAAGCATTTCTGCAAGTTTTCTGTTTTGACAATATATACGTGAGAAATAGAACCTTTATTTATTTATTTATCTACTATTTATTTATCTACTATTCGTTTTCTTCAATTGGATATTGTGTTACATCGACATAATCCATATCTGATAATGGCACATTTTTAGCAATCGCTTGTGCACGTTCAGCATCTTTTGCTGCTTTCATCACTTGAATTTTCTCTTGAATTTGAACCATTGTTTCACTATCCAGTTTATAGAATTTCATTAAAATCAGTGAGAATAATGACGCCATTGCTGGAATAATCGCAAATAATAATATAGTTGCTGTTTTTAACTCAGGACTTAATGGTGTTTCAGCTGTTGGATATTCTTGTGCAAAACCAATACCTGCAAGTACCCAGCCAACAACCATTGGTGCGAATGAAGACGCAATCGAATCTGTTAAAGAGAAAATTGTTCCAATCATTCCTGAAACATAACGACCTGATACAGATGTTTCATAGTCAGAAATATCTGCCCCCATCGTTAACGCAAGCCCTGACGGTGTTGATGAAAAATAACGACCCACTGCATATAAAATAAGGAATACAATTGTATATGGACCAAATTGTTTTAAATTAAGACTACCTACCCCACCAAAGTGTAATAAACCAGCCATTAACAACATCGCAGTGGTTCCAATTTGAAGTGACATAATATAGGCACGACGTAAACCGGATTTACGAGCAACATTGGCATTGAATGTTGTAACTAAAATGTTTGGAATAACCATCATCCCAGCAATAATACCAGATAATACATAATCTCCAAATAAAATACCAAATAACATCACCGTCACAACGGAGTCTCCTAGTAATTGCGCATTAAATTTTACAAATGCTGCAGATAGAGATAAAACCTGTAATGGTTTATTCCCTTTGATAACCTTCACGTAATCTTTAAAACTTGTCTTTTTAGTTTTTTCTTCACCTAAACCAAAGTACTTCGGATTATCTTTTTGCCAAATACCAATAATAGCTAGAATCCCTAAAACAGCAGAAATTGTAATAACTAATGTGATAAGTTCCACAAAGAAACTTTCAGTAAATCCACCATGTTTTGGAACAAGCACACCAGAAATGACAATTTGACTACCAGAGAATAGAATCGCCGTCATAATCCCATCAAAAATATTAAATAATGGCCGTTGTTTAGGATCATTTGTCAAAGCAGTTTGTGCCGCTTTTGTAATAGTTTGTTGTAATGAATACCCAATTTTATGCACAATCAACGCTAGGATAAATAATGGCATGGTCATTGCTTTTCCAAAATGATGAATATTAAACAAGAAAATAAATGAAAGGGCTGTAATCACATTACCTAACACAAGAATTGGACGATATTTACCAAACTTCGTATCTGTTTTATCAATTAAAACTCCAATCGCTGGGTCAATAAATCCATCAAAGATACGAATATAGCCCATCAATTGACTAACAAAAATCGCTGCTAATCCTAATACACCTGTAGAGAAGTAGGTAATAAAAGTAAAAGCTACCAAATATATATTTGTCGATGAATTATTCATCGAGAACAAAATTATTTGCCACAATTTCGCTCGGTTATATGTAACGTCTTCAATACGTTGTTCAACTTGTTTCTCCATGAGAAAACCTCCTTTTTGTAAACCGCTTTCTCGTAAGCGCTATATACATAATAATATTCATCTGATGATTTGTCAACATTTTTTCTATATTTTTGTTAAAATGAGCATTTTTATTCATAAAGGTAAGATGACTTACTGATTTTAAGCGTTTTTTCAGAAAATATTAGCTAACAGTTTATATTGATAAATGCAGCTGAAAAAAATTTGTTTGGCGTTATCTATAGCCTGCTAATCATACTCCATTCATGTGATGATAATATTTTTATTCCAGAACCTCCCTCCTCAATTAGTTCAAGTCAGAGTATCCGCACGCTCACTAAAATTATTTCCCCTTTCAGTCCTCTCCAATATCTTATATAATTATTTTACAAACATAGTGTGAGCAAGGGCGTTTTGGCTCGGACCACTGGAGAAAACTGACGGCGTGCGCACTGCGCACAGAGGAAGTTTTTGAAGTGGACGCCGAGACAGCCCGAGCGAACCAGAATCAAACATAGTGTGAGCGAGGCTGCTCTGGCTTGAACCACTGGAGAAAGCCAACGACGTGCGATTCTCGCACAGAGGCGGCTTTTGAAGTGGACGTCAAGACAAGCCGAGCGAACCAGAATCAAACATAGCGTGAGCGAGGCTGCTCTGGCTTGAACCACTGGAGAAAACTGACGGCGTGCGCACTGCGCACAGAGGAAGTTTTTGAAGTGGACGTCAAGACAAGCCGAGCGAACCAGAATCAAACATAGCGTGAGCGAGGCTGCTCTGGCTTGAACCACTGGAGAAAACTGACGGCGTGCGCACTGCGCACAGAGGAAGTTTTTGAAGTGGACGTCAAGACAAGCCGAGCGAACCAGAATCAGGAGGTTATTAACCATGACATCATTCATTGAATTCAAAAAACAGTCCAAACGTAATTTTCGTTGGTGGTCAGCACCGTTTATTGGTGCAGCCTTACTAATAATCGGTGAAATTCTCAGCGAAATCATTTGGATTCCTATCTTATTTTTATCATCTGCACCGAGTCAATACGTAGAATTATTATTACAATTATTTAGTTTTGCTTTTATTTCGCTGACTGTCATCGTTTGGGCACGTAAGGTTGAACATTCTCCGTGGCAGGGACTAGGAATATTCAAAGAACGTGCGTTGTCTCAATTCGCTAAGGGATGGGGCTGGGGTGCGTTACTCATGACTTCGTGTGTCCTCTTAATGTGGCTTTTAGGCGCGGTCAAATTTACCCATTTCAATTTTTCGCATGAATTATGGCTAAAACTCATACCATTACTCCTCGCTTGGTCGATTCAAGGAACAACCGAAGAACTATTGTGTCGCGGCTGGTTATTGAGCTCCATTGGTGCCCGTCACAATGTACCGCTAGCTGTTATTATTTCAGCATTCTTTTTCACCGCCCTGCATCTTGGTAATCATAGCATTGACCTTTTACCTTTAATTGATTTATTTCTTTTCGGTATTTTAGCTGCATTAATCATGTTGAAAATAAACAATATTTGGCTTATCAGTGGTATCCACGCAGCATGGAATTGTTTTCAAGGAAATATTTTTGCCTTTCCGGTCAGCGGAACACAAACTGGTGATGCGTTTATTCATGTCTCTCTGCATGGGCCTCAATGGTTATCTGGCGGTGCATTTGGTGTGGAAGGTAGTATAGTCAGTATAATCTTGTTATTATGTGTAATTTTCTGGCTCTGCTACGACTTAATGAATAAATAAATCACTTTTTACCTTTACAGCAATGAGGCGCTTGGCACTAAAGTCTTATACAATCTTTTAACGAAACTTATGACTTTGTCCCCGCCCCATTGTTCATTTCGGTATGCGCCAAAAACGAACAACTTATTAAACGATTTTTACCCATTTTTAATAGAAAATTCTACTTTTCGCCTAACTTTTGCAATACTTGGCCCTAATTTGTGATTTTTTTATTTTTATTGATGAAACCACTTACATTTATAGTTTTTTTGGTGTATAATAGAGAAACAACAATAATTTTTAAGAAGGGTGATTATATGTCAACAGTTGATCGTTTCGCTACAGAATTTATTCGTAAGAGTAATCCGCACATGTCGGCATTAAAAGCTACCGTTGAAACAGCTTTTTATGGCAATAATGTACGCGAGATTACAAATTTGGCAGAAGCATATGAACAAGCGGTTAAAGCACCGAATACACTGGTGTTAGATGCTTTAGTTTCGCACGCAACCGAACTAGGTTTACCAGAAGATGCGCATATCTTAGCAATCACAGATGGTAAAGTAGTTGGTCGAACTGCAAAAGCACGACGCATTTTAGGCACAAATCCTAAAGAAGATGCTATTTTATTACCGATTGCGCGTGAAGCTGTTTATCAAGCATCTTTCAAACCATTTTTGAAAGCGAGTGCAGTTGTAGGATTAGATGAAGACTTCATGGTCCGCGCTCATATCACGATGCCTGAACGCGAAATCAACAACCTATATTCTTGGTTACTGAACTTCCAAATTTATAATGACACTTATAAAAAACGCTACTTAGATTCTACTAAGTTTAATGAAAATGATATCTATATCTTCTTTGATCCAACATGGAGTCATCCTGACTATCCAGATGGCTTAGCCTTTTTTGATACTACTCATAATACTGCAATTATCCTCGGTATGAGTTACTTTGGCGAAATTAAAAAAGGTACTTTAACTCTTGCTTGGGCAACAGCGGCACGCAATAATTTTGTATCTTGCCACGGCGGATTGAAAATTTTCCGTAAAGAAGATAAATCTTATGTAGCTTCCTTCTTCGGTCTATCTGGTTCAGGAAAATCTACCTTAACACACGCAAAACACGATGGTAAATATGATATTAAAGTCTTACATGACGATGCCTTTGTTATCTCTGTCGAAAACGGATCATCCATCGCTTTGGAACCATCTTATTTCGACAAAACTAATGACTATCCAGCTGGACATCGCGAACAAGAATTCTTCGTTACTGTACAAAACTGTGGTATTACTTTAGATGAAAATGGCAATCGTGTGCTTGTAACTGAAGATGTCCGTAATGGTAATGGTCGTACCGTGAAATCACGTTATGCTACACCAA
Source organism: Aerococcaceae bacterium zg-1292 (assembly GCA_016126655.1). Classification (GTDB taxonomy): domain Bacteria; phylum Bacillota; class Bacilli; order Lactobacillales; family Aerococcaceae; genus Globicatella. The sequence continues at coordinate 2,379,446 of CP065955.1, forward strand.
ACCGTGTCGATAAAATCGAAGAGCCAATTCAATCAATCTTCTGGATTATGAAAGACGATTCATTACCACCACTAGTGAAAGTTAATAATGCAAATCTTGCATCTATTCTTGGTTGTACATTAATGACTAAACGTTCTAGCGCAGAAAATACGGCAGCAAACCTCGATAGTCTTGTTATCGAACCATACGCTAATCCGTTCCGTGTTTATCCATTAGTAGAAGACTTTGACAAGTTCAAAGCTTTATTCGACAAAGGTGTGGATTGTTACATTATTAACACAGGAGAATATTTAGGTAAGAAAGTGACACCTGCTGTTTCTCTAGGCGCAATTGAATCTGTAGTTGATGGTACTGCAAAATTCACTTCATTTGGTGACATTGATGGCTTTGAATATTTAGTAGTTGATGGCCATGAAGTTCCTGAATTAAGTGGTGACTATGCAAAATTAATCAAAGAACGGATGGCATTCCGCTTGAACTACTTGAAAGAATTTAATGCTAGCCACCCAGAAGAAACAATTCCTGAAACAGCACTGGAAGAGTTAGAAAAAGTAATTGCTGCTACTGACAAGTAAGAATATTTAGAGCAATCTAACACGTAATAAACTTGGTAAACAAGGATAATTAAAAAACAGCACCCATTCGTAACATGGGTGCTGTTTTCTTCACTATAATTAACGTGAGTAATTCGGCGCTTCTTTTGTAATATGGACATCATGAGGATGTGATTCAATTAATCCAGCACCACTCATACGAATAAATTGGGCTTCTTCGCGTAATGCTTTTAAGTTTTTAGAACCAGTATAACCCATACCTGAGCGCAAACCTCCTAATAATTGGAAGACAATATCAGCGACACTTCCTTTATAAGCTACACGACCTTCAATTCCTTCTGGCACCAATTTATTTGCTTCGTTTTTCGATTGGAAATAGCGATCGCTTGACCCTTTTTCCATCGCTGCTAAACTTCCCATACCTCGATATGATTTAAAGCGACGCCCTTGATAAATTTCAAATTCTCCTGGCGATTCATCTGTCCCAGCCAACATACTACCTAACATAACAGCATGTCCGCCGGCAGCGATTGCTTTAACGATGTCACCAGAATATTTAATCCCGCCGTCAGCAATAATCGCTTTATCATATTCACGGGCTACAGAAGCACATTCATAGATGGCTGTTAATTGAGGTACACCCACACCGGCCACGACCCGTGTTGTACAAATTGACCCTGGGCCAATCCCAACTTTAACAATATCAACCCCTACATCAAATAAATCACGTGTTGCTTCTGCTGTCGCAACATTTCCTGCAATAATCGTTACATCTGGAAATGCCTCACGAATTTCTTTAATTTTGCGAATAACACCCGCACTATGACCATGTGCGGTATCAATCACCAACGCATCCACTTGCTCATTAATCAATGCTTGGGCACGTTCAAATGTATCGCTAGTGACTCCAACTGCTGCCGCAACTAGTAAACGACCATGTTGGTCTTTTGCAGCATTCGGAAATTCAATAACTTTTTCAATGTCTTTAATTGTAATTAAGCCAGATAATTTACCGTCTTTATCGACAATTGGTAATTTTTCAATGCGATGTTGATACAAAATCTTTTCTGCTTCTTCTAGTGATGTGCCCACTTCAGCAGTTACTAACTCTTCCGTGGTCATGTAGTCACCAATTTTTTGTTGATAATCACTAATAAAGCGCATATCTCGGTTCGTAATAATGCCCATTAAAGTCAAATCTTGTTCACTTTTGACAATTGGCACACCGCTAATACGGTAATGTAACATCAAGTGGTGCGCTTCTTCAATTAAGTGATTAGGTGTTAAGTAAAAAGGATCTAGAATAACACCATTTTCTGAGCGCTTCACTTTTTTTACTTCATGCGCTTGTTCTTCGATACTCATATTTTTATGAATGACACCTAGTCCACCTTGACGTGCCATCGCAATGGCCATATTCGCATCGGTTACCGTGTCCATACTTGCACTCATAATTGGAATGTTTAAGTGTAAATTCGGTGCTAATTGCACAGATAAATCCACATCATTCGGTAATACTTCACTACGTGCTGGCACAAGTAGCACATCATCAAACGTATAACCTTCTCGTTGAAACTTTGATTCCCATTTATTCATCATTCGCATTTCCTCCTTTTTGTCACAAAAGCCACGACATAATCGCAATTATTGTTTAATAGACTACCACTTGTACAAGAAAATTTCAACAACTTTTTGGCTGGAAAACTAATTTTAATTATAATTTAATATATGATTCCGTTGGCACTTCATCTAAAAAAATAGACTGCGCAAAATTCCATCAACCACACCCTCACAGGTTGCGATTTATAGACTTTTGCTCAGCCCATTTATTCACATTAAACCGTAGACTCTTTCCAGTGAATCGCACAATCTAATACTTGTTGCTTTTCTTCCTGGTGCTTGCCTTCGATTTGATCAATTAAAATTTTGGTTGCTTGTTGTCCTTCTTCAAATGCTGGTTGCACAATCGTCGTAATTCGTGGAGAAGATAAATCTGTCCATTCTGTATTATCAAATCCAATCAATCCGATACGAGAAGAATCATAATCTAACTCTTTCATGGCAGTAAAGACAAGTGGCAAAGCCCAACAATTTGGCGCAAAGACAAGTGTACGCTTTTCACGCTCAAAGACTCCCTTGAGAAAATTACGAATATTCTCAAGCTCTGTTTGTTTATCTTCAATAATCAATAAATCATGCTCAATATTGGCATCATTTAACGCATCAATAAAACCAGATGCACGCTCAATCCGTGTACTAATACGGCTGGTATCCGCCGTTATCATAACAAAATCTTCATAACCTTTTGTCACACAATTTTGAATTGCATCATACACCGCATCATAATTATTTGTTTTGACCCAACTCGTTCGATGTTCATATAATTGACTATCAAAGAAGACCATTTTTTTCTTTTTCTCCTCAATGATACGGGAATATTTTCTAAATGTAGAGGTCGGTTGAATAATAAAGCCATCTACACCTAACAAGAGCATACTTTCGATATAATTATCTTCGTTTTCTTGTTTATAATCACTATTGCCGATAATGACTTGATATCCATTTTGACTGGCGATATCTTCAATCCCTTTTACAATTTGATTCGAAAAACTATTCGTAATATCACCGATAAGTACACCAATTAATTTTGTCGTTTTTGAGTTTAAACTACGTGCAACAATACTCGGTTTATAATTTGTTTCTTGAATAACCTGTTCAATTTTTTCTCTCGTTCCTTGTGACATTTTCTCATATTTACCATTTAAGAAAAAAGAAACTGTTGTTTTTGATGTTTGTGTCATTTCTGCAATATCTTTAATCGTTAGTTTCTTCGTCAAAACATCCCCTCCTCTCATAAACATTTCATATTATATCACAAATTCTCTCATAAGAAGAACTACATTGCGTCACATTAGTGAGAAAAAGATTATCTATGACATAGAATTCTCGGCAATTTTCTCTTATGATTTTAACCGATGAATTTTCTTTGTTATTTTATCATAAATAATACATTTACCTTTTAATTTAATGCCATCTACTACAAGTAATTTCTCACCTTTATAGATATCTTCAACAGCTAACATTATTAATAGATGGCACCCCGGTCCTGTTACTTCAAATGCCAATCCATTAGCCAATAATGTCCCATCACTTTGATATACCTCTTTTTGTTGAATCGCTACTCTATCTTTAGCAAATAATGTATAATCAATGATTCGATTTTCAAAGGATTGCCGCTTAACCAGTTTTTGAGAGTCAATTAAAGTGTTATATTGTTTCGATATACGAGTAGGTTCAGCCGCTAAAGGCACTTCACTCATAACATTTAATGTGGCAACTGCTGAATCTTGATAATCAACTGCATCATCTAATATGAATTGGGTGGTCAATTGATGTTTCCCTTCACATAGTACGTCGTCCAACACCAGCCATACGCTATTGCTTATCGCAATAATATGTCGCTTGTGCACTGCTAAATGCTGATGACGCATCGAAAGATAAGCACCCTCAATATAATGATACTGCCCGTCTCTACGATAATCACAATATAATGTTTGCGGATAGGCAGCGTAATCCCAAGAGCCCGTCGTATCATCGGGTGGAGTATCATCAATCAAACAAGTTGAGTGACTTGCTGCACTTTTCAAGAGATAACGTAGCGGCACTTCCTTATAAGTATAGCGCCCCGAATCAATCAAAACAGGCCGATTATCTACATAGAGACAGAAGCTATTTTGGTCACTATGTGTGTGCGCACTACCCATCGGTCCATTTTTAAAGAATAAGTAGCTATCTTTTTCTCTAATACATACATGTCCAGAGTCTGGGTAAAATGCAGCCACACTCATTTTTTCATGGTAATCATTTTTTAGCGCTTCGAACGTTTCAATACCTTGTTTACCAAATAACATGACACCATATATTTCCAAATGCTCAGGATTAACCAAAAGGGTTGCATCGTTTAATAAAACTGCACTCGCATGTAACAAATCTGCCGTATGATGTTCATCACTATCACCAAAAGCCACTGTCTTGCCACTAGGTGTCGTCATGCTACGAATATAATGAGCCATTTTGGCTAATAAAGGTGTTAAATCTTCTTTCATATCTGGTACCAACACCGCTAACTCAAAAATCACTTTATACACTTCGACATGATATAAAAGCGACTGTTCAAATTGTGTGCCATCTGCAAATACTTGCGTATTCAATTGTCGCTCTAACTCTTGCGTCGAAAATAAATAGGCATCGTCAATGTCTAATTTATCTGCCAAATAATAATGGCAGACAATAATAGCTGTCGTTTGTAACAATCCCCAATTACTTAATGTATATTTTTCTCGGTAATGTACCATCAAAAAATCAATCTGTTTTTGTAGCGACTGACACAGTATTGCTAATTCTTGCTCTGATAACAATCCCCATTCCATTAAAAAGATAATGATTTTTACCCATGTCAAACACCGAATGCCTGTATCCAGTGTTCTAGTAGTCACGGCATTAGGCGAGAAAACAGTCACTTGTTCAATCCAATGAAAGAGATAGTCTTTCAATTTATCGATATAATCCGGATTTTCCTCAACTAAATATCCTACCAGAAAATCGAACAAATATTCCTGACGGTTGAGCACATAGCCCCACTCGGGATCCTCACCAAACACCGCCGTCCAGTCCATTACTTTTAATTGATACTCAACTAAGCACGGCTCCATATCCCAAGTACGGTCAAAGACAAATCGATTGTCTAGTAACCGATTCATTCTTCTTTTAATTTGTTGATAGTCATCCACACAATGTGTTTGGATATATGTTCGGCAATATTCTCTATCAAATGCTGCAAAAAATTGTTTGATTTTCACTTTCATAACAGCTCCTTTAACACAAATAAAACTGAATACACGTTCAGTTTTATTGCTTTCCTAGACAATTTATCGTGTTAGCCAAATGACTAACACGATAAACCGATATTTCTATGCTAAAATGTTTAACCAGCTTCCGATAATACCGATAATAACGGTTAAAATAACCAATTTGTATGTCGTCCAGTTTTTCTTTTTAATTAAATAATAAACGCCGACAGTAAATAGAATTGGTAATAAGGCTGGTGCTACTTTATCCAACATACCTTGGATACTTACAATACTTTGATTTGCTTGTTCGTTAACTTCTCCAGCTGCAAATGTAATTGGTACTGTAATTTTTACAGAATTCGCCACTAACCCAGAGATTACAGTGACACCAATAATGTTGGCAATTCTTGAAATAGTACCCATTTGTTCACTTAATTTATCAATAATTTGTGTTCCTAGTTTATAACCATATAAACCAGTTGATACTTTAATCGTTGTTAAAATAAGGTTCATTGCGATAAAGAATAAGATTGGTCCAAGAATCAATCCCTCTGTCGCTAATGATGCAGCAATTGTTGAGAATAAAGGTGCTAAACAGAATTGTGATAATGAATCACCAATACCTGCTAAAGGACCCATCAACGCCATTTTAATGTTACGTGTTTCTTCAGTTGGTCTGTCTTTTTCTAACATTACTAAATGTAAACTCGTAATAAATGGTAAAAAGTGAGGGTTTGTGTTATAGAACTCACAGTTTTCTTCAAGCGCTTGGTATAAACCATCTTCATCGTCACCATAATATTTTTTCAACGCAGGATATATGACATTGGCATAACCTAAACCTTGATAGTTACTATAGTTAAATCCGTTTTGACAGAAAAATGCTCTTAAAGATGTTTTTACATAATCTTTTTTCTCTAATTTATTAGATCCAGTCATCGTGTTCTTCCTCCTTCACAACCACTTTTTCTGGGCGTTGATAAAACTCAATTAAAGCAAAAATTGTACCGACAATTGCAATACCGATAATTGGCATTTTTAAATATGCCGCACAAACATAACCTAATAAAACAAATGGAATCAATTCTTTTTTAGCCATAACTGATAAAATCATCGCAAACCCGATAGCAGGAAGCATTTTACCTGCAACGGTTAATCCTGATAATAATACAGGTGGGATAAAGTCAACTAAATGAACTAAAGTATCCATTGATAAAGCACCTGTACAACCTAAAATAAAACCGATAAGGGCAAATAACCAAACTGTTGCATTGATTGTCCATCTAAATCCTTTAATATTACGATTTTTTAAGTGCTTAATCGCTGTTTCTGGCGCACCCGCACGAACGGTATAAGCGAAAGTTTGTAAAAATTGAATCGCTACGGCAATTGGTGTCGATAACGCTAACGCTGCTTCTGGAGTAACTTTACCCGCACTCGTAATCGCCATCATTGTACCAAATACACCTGGTCCAATTGGGTTAGGTGGTACAGTACCCCCAGCACCAACACCGAACCCCATATATGCTAACTCTCCAATTGCACCCATTGCAAGCGCCGTTGGAATATCTCCTAAAATAATACCTACTCCGAATGATAAAATAATACATCTATTTGTATAAAGACCTAAAAGCATTCCACTAAAACAAAATGCTGTCCATAAACCGATTAGAACGGCTTGAAATAAACTGATCGTCATAAGGCTTCCCTTCCTTTGCTAATTAAATATAGTTTAAAATGTCGACAGGGGCTGCTCCGTCATTGCCGCTAGGCGTTGTTTGTGTATTGAATTTGACATGATACGTTTCGCTTAACTCTCGAATAGCTGCTTTGTCGTCTGGACCTAAGAAAATTGAACGTGTGACTTGTTCTTTTCCATCTGCTTTATGAATATTTCCAATATTCGCTTCTGTAATTGGTACACCTCCTTTAACTAAAGTTAATAAATCGTCCAAACTTTTAACAACAATAAAAATAGTTTGAGCCGGATTTGCTTTATGTATCACATCAATCACTTTTTGAAGCGAGAAAAATCGCATTGCTACAGAACCTGGAATAACAGTTTTCATCAAAGTTTGTTGCATTTTATTTTCGCTTGTTTCATCATTAGCTACAATCACAGTATTACATCCTAGGGATTTTACCCACAATTGACCTTGTCCATGAATTAATCGTTCATCTACTCTTGTCATCACAATATTTGGTGCCATTTTCTTTTCCTCCTATTCTGGTTCGCTTGGGTTGACTTGACATCCACTTCACACAATCCCTGCGTGCGTTTCTCGCACTCCGGTATTTTGCTCCAGTGGTTCAAGTCAGAACACCCGCGCTCACACTATATTCTACCAATAAACTTCCCAGTCTTTATAAAAACGAATGAGTGCTTCTAAATAATAATAATCGCCCCAGATGTTTCCTTCATCAACACCTTTTCCAGAATGCCAAGAATATACACCGTGAAGTAATGTTGCACCTCCAGGAACAATCTCTTTATTGGCATAATGGTCAATTAACGAGCGCAACATCGCATGCATTGCATATTTATATGTTTCTTTATCTGCATCCACTTCAGGTAAATGCTTCAACATTTCATGCATACCACACACCGTAATGGCTGTTGCAGAAGAATCTCTTGAATGCCCACTACCATCTGAAAAAATCAAATCCCAATAAGAGACAAAATCTTCAGGTAAACGATTTAAGAAATAGTTAGTAACACTCTTGAAAGTATCAAAACATTGTTCATCTTTTAAGAAACGATATGTCAACGGAATCCCATAAATACCCCAAGATTGTCCTCTTGCCCAAGAAGAATCATCACTATAGCCTTGACGCGTAACACCTTTTAATGGCGTATGCGTTTCTGGATCAAAATAGAACGTATGGAATGATGAAGCATCATCACGAATAACATGATTGACTGAGGTATAAAAATGATTTTTTGCAATATCATAATAGCGTTCATTACCGGTTTCTTCATACGCAAAAAATAGCAATTGAATATTTAATAAACAATCGATAATTAAACGATAATCTTCTTTTTTACCTAATTCGCCCCATGCTTGGATAAACCCATCTGCTTCTTGATAGCGCTCAATCAACTTATCCGCAGCTTTTAATGCAGCTTCTCTTGCTTGTAAATCACCAGTTAATTTATATTCACTCATACATGATGGTGTATATAAGAAACCTAAGTCATGGTGATCTAACTCAACCCGTCGATTAACACGATCTAAAAATGACAACATATTTTGGTGTCCTAGATTATAAAACACGTCATTTTTACTATATTCATACGCCAACCATAATTGACCTGTCCAAAAACCATTTGTCCACTCAGTATTATCCATAATCGGATAACGATTATCTTTCGTGGCAGGTGTAGGATAATCTTCTTTAAAGTAATCGACATTGACTAGTAACTGTTCGATTACATGGTCAATTGCTGCCTTTACTTCGTCTTTTGTTAAAAGTTTCACATCTAAAAATCTACTCGGATTTTTAAGTGGTTCTAATGTCATATTTTTTATCATTATTATTCCCTCTTTTAGATTCCGTCTTCAATCTCTAAATCATCCGATGCATTAAACAATGTTTTCGCATCCATAATACCTGATTGCGCTGCTAAAAGTGCTTTTGAAACAACTTCATCCAATGTACCATCCATCCGCGCAAAGACTGCTTCCATAACCATCGCTAAGTTCATTCCTGATAATACATTCATTGCTTTATCTGGGTATTCCCCCATCAGTTGCGAAGCGACATTAAATGGTGTACCTCCTAATAAATCGCATAGCACTAAAACAGTATCTGCTGCTTCAATTGCGTTTTTTAATGCTGTTTTGACATCGTCACTCGACATACTTGCAGTAAAATCAACTGCTTCAACATTTTCTTGTTCACCAGCGATTAAATGCAGTGAACTCAAAATACCTGTCGAATAGTGTCCATGTCCCGTCATGATAATTTTTACCATTGTATCTCCTTCCTTTTCGGTTTACCGGTTTACTTATAAAGTTATTCTATAGGATAGTTTTACCATTGTCAATACTTTTTTGAGAAAAAGTTAGCGATTACAACTCAATTGTATAAAGCGTCCTCTGCTTATTATATACTTGTCTGATGAATTATTAGATGATTCGTAGGAAAACCTTTACTAAATAATAGGACTCCGATATAAGAATCCTCTTTCGTTGACAAAACCGGTTTACCTATTTATAATGAAGATATAGTAAAAAAATAGGATGAAAGGAAGATAATGATATGACAAGTAATGCATTTTCCATACAACAGTTTTCATTAGAAGGAAAAATTGCACTCGTAACTGGTGCTTCATATGGCATTGGATTCGCTATAGCAAAATCCTACGCAGAAGCTGGCGCAACGATTGTATTTAACGACATTTCACAAGAATTAGTCGATAAAGGGATAGCCGCTTATAAAGAAGAAGGTATCACTGCACACGGTTATGTCTGCGATGTTACTAACGAAGAAGCTGTCTCTCAAATGGTTCAACAAATCGAACAAGAAGTAGGTACGATTGATATATTGGTTAACAACGCAGGTATTATCAAACGTATTCCAATGTGTGAGATGAGCGCTGAGGAATTCCGTCAAGTCATCGACATCGACTTAAACGGTCCATTTATTATGGCAAAAAGCGTGATTCCTTCAATGATTAAAAAAGGTCACGGGAAAATCATCAATATTTGTTCAATGATGAGTGAACTCGGTCGCGAAACTGTCAGTGCTTATGCGGCTGCTAAAGGTGGTTTGAAAATGTTAACTAAAAACATTGCCTCTGAGTATGGTCATGCCAATATTCAATGTAATGGGATTGGACCTGGTTATATTGCCACTCCGCAAACCGCTCCTTTAAGAGAACCTCAAGCAGACGGAACCCGTCATCCATTTGACCAATTTATTATCGCTAAAACACCGGCTGCACGTTGGGGTGAACCACAAGATTTAATGGGGCCAGCAGTATTTTTAGCTAGTGATGCAAGTAACTTTGTTAACGGACATATTTTATATGTTGACGGTGGTATTTTAGCTTATATCGGAAAACAACCTTAATTGAACAGAAGAAAAGAAAGGAAAGAATAACATGAAAGTAGCTTTAATTAACGAAAACAGTCAAGCAAGTAAAAACAGTATTATCTATGATGCATTAAAAGAAACAACTGACAAACACGGTTATGAATTATACAATTATGGCATGTATGGTACAGAAGGCGAAAGTCAACTAACTTACGTCCAAAACGGCCTATTGGCAGCAATCTTATTAAATAGTAAAGCAGCTGACTTTGTTGTCACAGGTTGTGGTACTGGTGTTGGTGCAATGTTAGCTTTAAACAGCTTCCCTGGCGTTGTGTGTGGTTTTGCAGCTGAGCCAACGGATGCTTATCTCTTCTCACAAATCAATGGCGGTAATGCTATCTCTATTCCTTATGCTAAAGGATTTGGTTGGGGAGCAGAATTAAACCTTAAATTAATGTTTGAACGTTTATTTGCCGAAGAATCCGGTGGTGGTTACCCGAAAGAACGTGCAATTCCTGAACAACGTAATGCACGTATTTTAAACGAAGTAAAAGAAATTACACACACTGATTTATTAACAATCTTAAAAACAATCGATCAAGAATTCTTAAAAGAAACGATTGCTGGTGAAAAATTCCAAGAATACTTCTTCGCAAATTGTCAAGATGAAGCCATTGCGGACTATATTAAATCCGTTCTTGAAAAATAATCACACCCCTAGTATTTTAGTGCCGGTGAGTCATCACCGACACTTTTTTTATTACATAAAAAAGAGTGAGCCACAATTGCTCACTCTTTTTCTTAATCCAATGTGTAAAATAATACTCGGAACTACCCAAATTCAATAAATCTCTTGCAAAAAAAGAAGAGAACCTTATTCTAGAATACCAACTTTTTCTGGGGAATGGGGAGTGTGCCAACATCTTGTGAGACCCCACAAGATGTCGGCGAGCCCTTATCAATCCCAAAAACACTTTACGTCCCATTGATTTTTGTTAATTCACCCGTTATGACACTTCATTGATAACCGTATTAAAACACGCCACCACGAATATTCAGACGACGTTTTAAGTAGAAACGTGCGGCAATCGTCACTAACCCAATCACTACTAACGCCATCGGTGGCAAGACTGGATTGATGACTGGCGGCACAAATGCTGTTACTAAACTCACTGCAGCTACCCATGAAATCATCGCTAATGAAGACATCCCAAAGTAACGTAGATAGCCACGTTCTCCCTTAGGCGCATCTGGCTTAGGTAAATTACGGGCAATTAATAACATCGCAAAACCAGCTACAATATAATTGACAATTAAGGTAAGCAATCCAACTGTATTTTGAATATTACGCGCATTTAATAAGGAAATACCTGTCATCATCGCATAAATTGAGCCTAACAACAACGAGCCATCTAAAGCAATTTTCCACGGTTCCGATGGCTCTAAATTTTCTTTCGCTTCAGTTGGAAAATGTTGCTCTTTAATAATCGCGGCACATTCCGTTGGGGTACCATATAATTGTTTAGCCGTTTGACCTGTTTTTTGTCCTTGAATTAAGGTTTCTGCAATCTCAGTAAACACAGCTTGATAGGCAGATTGCTCAATTTGTTCACTCTCTAAATGTTTATCAACTGCCATTAAATATTGTTGATTCTTTTTCGTCAAACGGTTGAATACGTCATTTGTCACAGCAGTCAATACTGACGAAGTTTGGTTGGGCACAACATAAACATCTGCTGCATCATCACTTTTAACTTCAGTTGTCTCTACATTCGCTTCAGCCTCAGGTGTTGTCTCAACCGCATCCACTTCATCCGAAGTAGCAATGTCTTCTAATACATCAACATCGACTTCAACCGCTTCAACCGTTTCTTTTGTTTTATCAGTCATATTCTCACTCTTCCTATTCTGGCTTCAATGTGCTGAAATGATATCTGCTCCAATGGTCGCCTTTGTGCGTTTTACATACGCCATCGACTGCTCCAGTAATTCATTTCAAAGCACCTATTGTCACACTATGTTTTATTTTCTATAATAGCGCAATTATTAAACATTAAATCTGAATAACATGATATCGCCGTCTTTTACTTCGTATTCTTTCCCTTCAGAACGATAACGTCCCGCTTCTTTTGCTTTTACCATACTCTCGTATTTCATTAAATCGTCATAAGAAACAGTCTCTGCACGAATAAATCCGCGTTCAAAATCCGAATGAATCACACCAGCTGCTTGCGGTGCTTTCATACCTAAACGGAATGTCCACGCACGTACTTCTTGCTCGCCAGCTGTAAAATACGTTGCCAATCCTAGTAAAGAGTAGGCTTTTTGAATGAGGCGGTCTAATCCAGATTCTTTCAACCCATAATCTTCTAAAAAGACTGCTTTTTCTTCATCATCCAATTCAGCAATCTCTTCTTCTAAACGCGCACATACTGGTACAACCTCTGCACCTTGTTCTTTAGCCAATGCTTCTACTTTGGCTAGATATGGATTATCTGACGGATCAGCTACTTCTTCTTCACCGATATTAGCCACATAAAGCATTTTTTTACGTGTTAATAAAAATAAATTGCGTACAAATGGTAATTGCTCATCATAGAACTCCACTGAATTAGCTAGTTGATTATTTTCCAACGCCTCTTTTAATTTTTCGAGTACTTCCATTTCCATTACAGCATCTTTATCTTTTGTTTTAGCTAATTTCGCAACACGTGCAATACGTTTATCAACCGTTTCTAAATCTGCGAAAATCAACTCTAAATTAATAGTTTCAATATCTGAAATAGGGTCCACAGCTCCTGACACGTGCGTAATATTTCCATCATCAAAACAACGGACCACATGACAAATGGCATCCACTTGACGAATATGACTCAAAAACTTATTTCCTAACCCTTCACCGCGACTAGCGCCTTTTACAATTCCCGCAATATCTGTAAATTCAAAGGTTGTCGGTACTGTCTTTTTAGGTTTAACTAATTGAGTAATATCAAATAATCGGTGGTCGGGCACCTCTACAATACCTACGTTTGGTTCAATAGTGGCAAATGGATAATTCGCCGCCTCCACGCCTGCTTTCGTTATCGCATTAAATAATGTTGACTTACCGACGTTAGGTAATCCTACAATCCCTGCTGTTAATGCCATGCTTTCACTCTCTTTCATTATTTATATCTATTTTAGCACAAGGCTTTTTGATGCCATAGAATTCATTACACCGTTTATGCTTCATGCTTTACTAAAATTTTCTTTATTTTCTTATCAAAATCACGACGCGTCATCGTAACAATATGACCGCAATGCTCACATTTAATTTTGATATCCATGCCCATTCGGATAACTTGCCACCGATTTGTTTGGCACGCATGCGGTTTACGCATTTCTACTATATCAAATTTATCGTAGGGTTTGCGCTCCATCATGACCTCACCTGCTTTTCTTTTATTCTGGTGCGCTTGGGTTGACTCGCCATCCACTTCACATTGCTCTTGAAGCGTCTTAGCGCTTCTGCGACCACTGCTCCAGTGATCCGAGTTATTGCACCCGCGCTCTCACTATGGGTTATTCTGATGCCCACTCGCTGAGATGACTACTCCACTTCAAAAGACGCCTCTGTGCGCTGCTCGCACACCGTCAGCTTTCTCCAGTGGTTCGTTTCATTACGCTCATTGTCACACTATGTGTTATAAATGAATATTTAATAAATCTAAAATACGGATTAAATCGGATTGAGACAGAAACTCAATTTCAATTTTACCTTTTTCACCTTTTTGTTGAACAACAGCATGTGTTCCAAAATATTCTTGCATCCGGTTTTCTATGGCTTTAAGATACGCTGGCTTTTCAACACTCTTGGCTTTTTCTGGTGCTGCCTGAGGTGCATCAGACGCTTCAGTTAATGATTGTACCAATTCTTCTAATTGACGCACTGTTAATTGCTCTTCAATCACTTTTTTGGCAATTTCAATTTGCTTATCTTTATTTTTAATCGATAATAAGGTGCGCGCCAGTCCCATCGATAAGTCGCCATTATTAACCCATTGCTTAATTTGTTCCGGTAAACTTAATAAGCGTAAATAATTGGCAATATATGGGCGACTTTTCCCCATACGTTCAGCCACTTCATTTTGCGTTAAATTTAATTTTACCATCAAAACATTATAGGCCTCAGCTTCTTCCATCGGACTTAAATCTTCACGTTGCAAGTTCTCTAACACCGCAATCTCAATCATCTGCTCTTCATCAATTTGCCGAACAATTGCTGGAATCGACTCTTTACCTGCTAAACGACTCGCACGAACCCGGCGCTCACCCGCAATCAGTTCATAACCTTTTACTGATGATTGTCTCACAATAATTGGCTGAAAAACACCCGATTGTTTAATCGAATTAGCTAACTCCTGTAAGGCTGCTTCATCAAATTTTTTACGCGGTTGATACGGGTTGCTGCGAATTTCAGACAATGCTAATTCTTCAACGATTTCATTATCATTTAACTGGTCATCAAAATTCGAAAACAAAGCATCCATTCCGCGGCCTAAACCGCCTTTTTTATTTTTATTCGCCACTAGCTAGCACCTCCCTCGCTAAATCCATATACATTTCGGCACCACGTGATTTTGGATCATAATCAATAATGGATTGCCCATAGGATGGTGCTACCGATAAACTAACAGTTCGTGAGATAACCGTCCGATACACTTTTTCTTGGAAATACTTACGCACTTCCTCCACCACTTCACGACCTAGATTGGTGCGTGTTAACATTGTTAATAATACTCCTTCAATGCGAAAAGTACGATTATAACGGCGTTGAATCAGACGAATCGTGTTTAATAATTGACTCAATCCTTCGAGCGCATAGTACTCCGCTTGAACTGGTATTAAAATTGTATCACTAGCAGTAAAAGCATTAATTGATAATTGCCCTAAAGATGGTGGACAATCTACTAAAATATAATCATATTCATCACGAATTGGAGCCACCGCATTTTTTAAACGTAGCTCACGATTTGAAACATTCGCCAACTCAACTTCTGCCGCTGCTAATTGAATTGTTGCCGGCACAATATAGAGTCCTTCTCTGGAAGTCGGTAAAATACATGGTGCCATTGGAATTTCGTCAACGAGTATTTCATAAAGACTATTGATAACATTAACGCGTTCAATCCCTAAACCGCTGGTCGCATTCCCTTGAGAGTCTGAATCAATAATCAATACTTTCTGACCAAGCGCTGCTAAGGCGGCTCCTAAATTGACGGTTGTCGTTGTTTTGCCGACACCACCTTTTTGGTTACCTATCGCAATCATCTTTCCCATGTCGATGCTCCTTTCTATATAATCGGTTGTTTCATTGGTTTTCCTGCTTTACGCGGATATTTTTTTGGCGTGTCGAGTGTTTTGCGAATTTTAATAAATGTCCGTTCGCTCTCCTCAACAGGTAATAACGCGACATTGACAATTTCTAACTTGGCACCTAACACATGAATCGCTTTTTTTGCCTCTTCTAATTCATCTTGTCCTTTAGCAGCTTTAAGTGCGAGGAAATAACCACCTTTACGTACCAGTGGTAAGCAAAATTCTGATAAGACATTTAACGACGCTACAGCCCGTGCGGTTGCTATATCAAATTGTTCGCGGTACACAGGATTTTGCCCTGCATCCTCTGCTCGTGCATGTATGGCCTGCACATTATCTAATTGCAGCTCTTCAATCACAATATTTAAAAAATTAATTCGTTTATTTAACGAATCTATAATCGTAATATCTAATTCTGGCTTGACGATTTTTAATGGAATACTTGGAAATCCAGCACCTGCCCCAACATCCACTAAACGCTGTTGATAATTATCAAGTGGCAATTCCCAAAGCAGCATTAGACTATCAAAAAAATGTTTTAAATATACTTCATCTTTTTCTGTAATAGCCGTTAAATTTATCTTCTTATTCCATTCAATTAGTAGCTCATAATAACGTTCAAATTGCTCTAATTGATGGTCTGATAACTCAACACCATGCTCGCGCAATGCCATAATAAATTGTTCAATATTCATCTTATGAGCCTCCTTCATTTTGTGAAACAAAAATGTTTCACACTATACTACTTTAACCCAAATACCTTGAAATAGCAACTTTTTTTCGCAATTCAACCCAGTTCAAATAAAGATGCTTCAACTAAGTTGAGACTTTAAATCAAGCTTCTAGTTAAAAAAATTATTCGTCCGCCATCATTTCAAAACTTCCAGTTCTATACAACATACGTGTGCTTACAGATTTTTGCGCTATCTTGACACTTTTGTTCATCTATTACATGAATAATTGAATACGACTGCAAGCCATTATTCGTTGCTTTATGATTTATAACTGTAAAGAATTGTTCTAAATCATTATTTTAGACTGCTTTTTAGTCGATGGTTTAATTATCTCGTTCATATTTAAATTTATCTCTTTCTTTTGCCGATTATTTTATTGGTTTAACGATTTAGTAAACATTTTTCAAATATTTCATCTATCATCCTCGGTAAATTCATGCTACAATAAATCCGTTAGTCAACACTATTATGACAGAGTAGAGAAATTGCGTTAAGTGTTAATGGATGGAATGTTGCCATTAAACGAAGAAAAGTAATTTTTCGCGATAATTTCTCGCATTCGCTGCATTTAATGTAGCTCTCTGAAGAAAAAAACTAGAGCGAGCGAGGGTGCTTTGACCCGAATCACTGCAAGAAGACACTGACGTACGTGAAACGCACAGAAGGGGCTTGTGAAATGGACGTCGGGGCTACCCGAGCGAGCCGAAATAAGGAGAGTATTTGTATGAAGAAAAAATTAACAACGATTCAATTATCGTTACTAGGGATTATTTTAGGCATTCGTATTGCGATAAGCTTTATCCCCTCATTTAAAGTAGGGCAATTTGTTGAACTTGGTGTTGGTTTCATTGGTGCTGCCCTTTCAGGCGCACTATTTGGACCCTTTTATGCCTTAATTATTGGTGTTATTAATGACATCATCACAGCGCTTATCCATGGTAAAGCATTCTTTTTTGGTTATACTTTAAGTGCAGGTATCGCCGGTCTAGTCTATGGCTTTGGTTTATGGCGTAAGCCACATACCTTAAAACGAATTTTCATTACGGTACTATGTATTACTTTATTCGTTAACCTTGGTTTAGGTTCTATCTGGATTAAGATGATTACTGGTAAAGCCTGGGAAGTCTTTATGGGGATTCGTATTATGAAAAATATCGTATCATTATTTTTAAACACCTTCCTCTTATATGTGTTATTCAACCATCCAACCATCAAACGTTATATCAATCGCTATAACTTTTAATTCTTTCACTGACTAACAAATGAAACATTCAACTGTAGGAGCCGTCTGTGCTCCTATTTTTTATAGTTTTTCAAATTTTTCTATGATAAACTATTTTATAAGAAAATTATTTTAGAAAGCGGGTATTCACATGACAAAAGAATCAATAGCAGTTATCGGTGGCGGCATCGTTGGATCTACTGCAGCTTATTACCTAGCAAGAGCCGGATATGATGTCACCTTATTTGACGAAGGGACCGGCCAAGCGACTTCAGCCGCCGCAGGTATTATTTGTCCTTGGTTTACACTACGTCGAAATAAACCATGGTATTTTTTAGTGTCACAAGGTGCAGAGTTTTATCGTCAATTAATGCGTGATTTAGCCGAAGATGGTTTTGAGACAGCACATATTTTCAAAGAACAAGGCGCTTTAATCATTCGAAAAAATCAAAAAAGTTTAGACCGCGATATTGAAGCCAGTACAGTGAAAAAAGAGACCGCACCAGCAATTCAAACGGTAAAAACATTATCACCTCAAGAATCAAATAAACTGTTTCCAATGCTTGAAACACAGTATAGCGCAACTCATGTGCAAGGCGGTGGTAGAGTGGATGGTGCAGCCTTAATCAACACCTTAAAACAAGCTTTTACAACCCACGGTGGGCAATTAATCACCCAAACAGCACAACTGACACCTGAACACCTTATCAAGTATGCACAACAGGAAGCACAACACTTTGATAAAATTTTACTTGCAGCAGGCGCTTGGCTACCTGACTTGTTAGAACCTTTAGATTATGATGTCGATATTCGTCCACAAAAAGGCCAACTCTTTAGCATCCAAACAACTCATGACGATACGGATAACTGGCCTGTCATTATGCCGCCAGGTAAAGTAGATATCATTCCCAATCCAAATGGTGAAATCGTGATTGGAGCAACACATGAAGACGATATGGGTTATGATTTAGAGCTTGACTATGATAAATTAGCAGAACTATCTGAAACAGCCAAAAATTGGATACCTTCGATTGAAACCTATTCCATTCATAATACAAGAGTTGGTATTCGTGCCTATACATCTGACTATACTGTCTTAGTTGGCCAAGTCCCAGAAACTAATAACATTTGGGCCGTCAGTGGTCTCGGTTCATCTGGTCTAACCAGTGGCCCTTATTTAGGTTATCAATGGGCTCAACTCATTCAAACAGGTAAATGGACCCTCAACGAAGATGATTTCCCGATTAATAAATTTATACAAAAACGTCATGTATAAGGATTTTTAATAAAGAAAAAATGGCGCTAATGCTTACTTTCACAAGGAAATTATGATATAGTAAGTATATATTCAAGTAAGGAGGAGAAAAAGAATGTGGAAGGAATTTAAAGCATTTATCGCAAATGACAATATTTTACAATTAGCTACTGCCGTAGTTATGGGGACTGCTTTTACAGCTATCGTTAACAGCTTAGTCAACGATATCTTCATGCCAATTATTGTTGCGGTTACAGGGCAAGCGGATGTTTCTGGATTAGCTCTTAAATTAGGAAATACTACGATTGGAATCGGTATGTTCTTACAAGCAATTATTAACTTCTTATTAATCGCTGCAATGTTATTCACTATCATTAAAGCATTAGAAAAAGTAAAACGTCCAGCTCCAGCAGAAACTGAAGAAGTTCCTGGCGGCCCAAGCGAAACAGAATTATTACAAGAAATCTTAACTGAATTACGTAATAAATAAAAAAATCCCTCCTAAGTGACACTTAGGAGTTTTTTTATTGGAGACAGTCAATATCTTCCTTATTCTTCTCATTCGCCAGGAAGTATTAACTAATTCATACTCAAAAATGGTTTTAGTACGCCAAACCGTTCATAAATTTTTGCCTGTTCATCTGATATTTCTGCTACTAATCGATTTCCACTACCATCACTGTAAGTATACACATTCTTCAGCGCTTCTAACAGTTCTTCAATCGTATAATGTTCATCCAATTGAACATTTCTCATTTGTTCTCTCAAATACGATTCTACAATTACTGATAAAAATTGTACGAACAGTTTTCCATCCTGTACATCATCTCCACTCGGACTTAATCGTCTTAGTTCTAAACCATTTGTCCATGTCAGAAACTTCTTCTCTACCCAATCTCTGTCTTGAAACAATCGTAAGCATTCTTCGGCACTCTTATTTGTATTTGATAAAAGTACAAATGCCCCCATCATCGCAATTCGCTTTTTAATTATTTCAGCATTTAATAAATACTTATTATTATCTTTATTCAATTTTACATATTTCATTAACGGATGATGGCTACTTTCAAACCCATTTCGATATTCTTCCTCATGATTCAATAAGGTTAACAATTCATCTAAATCATTCATCAATTTTGTTTCCTGTTGATATTGTAAAAATTTATCGAGGTAAACATGAATGGTCAAAGGAACACCACACATCTCTAATGCTCTAAGTCCACTAATTTTTTCTGAATGAATATAAAGTTTTTCTGTTGAAGAATAATGGTCAATTTCTGTTATATCAATCAATATTCGTTCAATTACTCCATCAATTTCCTCAATTCCTCGTTTTCCACCAATAATAAAATCAATACCTTCTTTACAAAGCATCTGAATGTTTCGCTCTTTATAAAATTCGCTACCTAATACTATTTTTTTCTTCTTCGGTGAAAAATAATCCAATAAACTCAATAAAGTCTCGATTGTTTTCGAATCTATAATATTAGTAGGCAGTATACGATACATAACTGGTACCCGACTTGCTTCACTAAATACAATCCCTAGATTGACTTGCTTTAAGTCATCATCTTCATAATTATACCCGGATTGTGCCTCATCTGAGGTTGAATAGGTGGATAGAGTGGTCGTATTAAATACCCAACATTCCTCCTCAGCAAACCAATTGTATCGTGTCTTAAAAAATTTATCTCTATCTTCTTCACACATTGCAGTGATTAATTCACTGACATGTGTCGAAGACAAGGGGTTCATAAGTGTGGTCTCCACCTTTGTTTGCCAATACTCAAATTCATTAATCGTATTATCCGGCTCTAAAATCAAATATTGTATAAGCGTCAGTAACTCATGATAGCAATATGGAAAGTGCTCCTCTAAATCACTCAATATACCCATTATATTCGCTAATTCCTTTACCAAATAAGTCGCACCATAAGACTTAACGGACTGTATTGCACCTAATGGATTTCCAACTGATTTTGTTTTTCTCCCTCTAGATTGCGTTGGGACAATCTCTCCTGTTTCTGGGTCAATTTTTCCAATTAATTTACGTTTTGGACGCGCTTGTTTCTTCTCTTTATCGTAGTAAGACGTTGATTCATAAACATATTTCGTTCCATTTTTGTGTGTATAAATTACATGTGTCATGATGTGCCACTCCTCCTGAACGTGCTAATCATAGAATGTTACTATATTGTATCTATTTTTTGTGCTATATGCCTTCTGCTCTTTAATTACTTATTTATTCAGCTTCAGGTTTCCTATCTTCAGTATTATTAATAAATTCGACTATTCAGAAGTTTGAACACACGACTGTCTTCGATTTTTTATGTTGCTATATTTACCTCATGACGGAACCACGTACAAGTTCAATCATTGTAATTACGACACATTGTTAATCTGATATAAATTCTTGTTTAACTAGTGCTTCACTAACCGTACGCTAATTCCAGTATCAGTAGATTTAGTCTAACATTATTAACAAGGGATATGAGTAGACTTTAAGACGGTAATCACCCCCCTTTGCATCATTATATAAGATAATACAATCAATGCGATATATCGCTTAAATTATTTACCCCTAAACAACCCGGTTATATTACTGCGGAAAAATTGTACAACTTTGATAAACTCAAGTCAACAGAAATATTACGTCATGGTCGAGCGAGAATCGAATCAAAAATATTTTTGAATGAAAAATAAAACTAAAAAAACACCAAACTCTCCAACGAAAGCTTGATGTTATCACTTATACCGGCGGTCGGGGTCGAACCGACACGCCCGTGAGGGCACTGGATTTTGAGTCCAGCGCGTCTGCCAATTCCGCCACGCCGGCAAATAGGTTAAGGCGGTAACCGGATTTGAACCGGTGATCGAGGTTTTGCAGACCCATGCCTTACCACTTGGCTATACCGCCATTTTATCTATGTTACTGGGGTAGCTGGATTCGAACCAACGAGTGACGGAGTCAAAGTCCGTTGCCTTACCGCTTGGCTATACCCCACTCTTATTAAAGTTATAGGCGAACGAGGGGAATCGAACCCCCGAATGTCGGTGCCACAAACCGATGCGTTAACCACTTCGCCACGATCGCCATCGTTCTACAGGGACAGTAGGAATCGAACCCACACTAACGGTTTTGGAGACCGTTGTTCTACCGTTAAACTATGTCCCTATTCCTTTTGCTATCTCTTCTATGGAGGGAGGCAGATTCGAACTGCCGAACCCTAAGGAGCGGATTTACAGTCCGCCGCGTTTAGCCACTTCGCTATCCCTCCGATGGCTTGGGACGGAATCGAACCGCCGACACTTTGAGCTTCAATCAAATGCTCTACCAACTGAGCTACCAAGCCTTTCTACGGTCCCGACGGGATTTGAACCCGCGATCTCCTGCGTGACAGGCAGGCATGTTAACCCCTACACCACGGAACCATATATGGAGGTTAACGGGTTCGAACCGCTGACCCCCTGCTTGTAAGGCAGGTGCTCTCCCAGCTGAGCTAAACCTCCAGTACTATTCTCTTTTTTATGATCCGTACGGGATTCGAACCCGTGTTACCGCCGTGAAAGGGCGGTGTCTTAACCACTTGACCAACGGACCGTCTTTTTCCTTCTGCTCTCTTTACGGAGAGTAAGGGATTCGAACCCTTGAGACAATTGCTCGCCTACATGATTTCCAATCATGCTCCTTCGGCCTCTCGGACAACTCTCCTCAATGTGTATCCCCTATTATAAAAAACACTCCGCAAGTAGGGCTCGAACCTACGACATCATGATTAACAGTCATGCGCTCTGCCAGCTGAGCTATTGCGGAATGACTTCAACGACTTCTCCTGCATGGCAACGTCCTACTCTCACAGGACCAAAGGTCCAACTACCATCGGCGCTAAGAAGCTTAACTGCTGTGTTCGGCATGGGTACAGGTGTGTCCTTCTTGCCATCGTCACCACACAGAGAATCGTCTCGTCTTGTTGAATAAACTTTCTCAAGCTCACTCAAAACTGAATAACCCTAACTTTCCCTCAAAATCTCTTGGTTAAGTCCTCGACCGATTAGTACTAGTCCGCTCCATGTATCGCTACACTTCCACTTCTAGCCTATCTACCTGTTCGTCTTTCAGGGGTCTTACTTCCAAAGAATGGGAAATCTCATCTTGAAGCTGGCTTCGCGCTTAGATGCTTTCAGCGCTTATCCGTCCCGCACATAGCTACCCAGCGATGCTCCTGGCGGAACAACTGGTACACCAGCGGTGCGTCCATCCCGGTCCTCTCGTACTAAGGATAGCTCTTCTCAAATTTCCTACGCCCGCGACGGATAGGGACCGAACTGTCTCACGACGTTCTGAACCCAGCTCGCGTACCGCTTTAATGGGCGAACAGCCCAACCCTTGGGACCGACTTCAGCCCCAGGATGCGATGAGCCGACATCGAGGTGCCAAACCTCCCCGTCGATGTGAACTCTTGGGGGAGATAAGCCTGTTATCCCCAGGGTAGCTTTTATCCGTTGAGCGATGGCCCTTCCATACGGTACCACCGGATCACTAAGCCCGACTTTCGTCCCTGCTCGACCTGTCCGTCTCGCAGTCAAGCTCCCTTCTGCCTTTGCACTCTGCGAATGATTTCCAACCATTCTGAGGGAACCTTTGGGCGCCTCCGTTACTCTTTAGGAGGCGACCGCCCCAGTCAAACTGTCCACCTGACACTGTCTCCCGTGTTCCTCACACGCGGGTTAGAGGGTCCATGTCACAAGGGTAGTATCCCACCAGCGCCTCCTCGTAAACTGGCGTTCACGATTCCTTAGCTCCTACCTATCCTGTACATGCCACACAAACACTCAATATCAAGTTACAGTAAAGCTCCATGGGGTCTTTCCGTCCTGTCGCGGGTAACCTGCATCTTCACAGGTACTATAATTTCACCGAGTCTCTCGTTGAGACAGTGCCCAGATCGTTACGCCTTTCGTGCGGGTCGGAACTTACCCGACAAGGAATTTCGCTACCTTAGGACCGTTATAGTTACGGCCGCCGTTTACTGGGGCTTCAATTCAAAGCTTCAGATTGCTCTTAACCTCTCCTCTTAACCTTCCAGCACCGGGCAGGCGTCAGCCCCTATACGTCATCTTTCGATTTGGCAGAGACCTGTGTTTTTGATAAACAGTCGCCTGGGCCTATTCACTGCGGCTGATCGTTAAATCAGCACCCCTTCTCCCGAAGTTACGGGGTCATTTTGCCGAGTTCCTTAACGAGAGTTCTCTCGATCACCTGAGTGTTCTCCACTCGACTACCTGTGTCGGTTTGCGGTACGGGTTGGTTGTATCTCACTAGAAGCTTTTCTCGACAGTTTGATTATCCACCTTCGCTACTTTAGTTCGCTACGCTTAACAACTCACCCTCTAGATAATAGCATTTGACTCTTATCAAGACTTGTTGCTTGCACATCCTCTTCCATCCGGATGCGTGGAATCGCCTCCTGTGTCCCTCCTTCGTTCAATCGATACTTACCAAGTACAGGAATCTCTACCTGTTGTCCATCGCATACGCCTTTCGGCTTTTGCTTAGGTCCCGACTTACCCAGGGCGGACGAGCCTTCCCCTGGAAACCTTAGTCTTTCGGTGGACGGGATTCTCACCCGTCTTGCGCTACTCATACCGGCATTCTCACTTCTATTCGCTCCACCACTCCTTACGGTATGACTTCCCCGCGAATAGAACGCTCTCCTACCACTCTAGCTACTCGCTAGAATCCACAGCTTCGGTGTATTGTTTAGCCCCGGTACATTTTCGGCGCGGAGTCACTCGACTAGTGAGCTATTACGCACTCTTTAAATGATGGCTGCTTCTAAGCCAACATCCTAGCTGTCTGTGCAACTCCACATCCTTTTCCACTTAACAATTACTTGGGGACCTTAGCTGGTGGTCTGGGCTGTTTCCCTTTCGACTACGGATCTTATCACTCGCAGTCTGACTCCCAGAGATGAGTGCATGGCATTCGGAGTTTATCTGAATTCGGTAAAGCTTGCGCCCCCCTAGTCCAAACAGTGCTCTACCTCCTTGACTCTTACTCTGAGGCTATACCTAAATATATTTCGGAGAGAACCAGCTATCTCCAAGTTCGATTGGAATTTCTCCGCTACCCACAAGTCATCCAAACACTTTTCAACGTGTCCTGGTTCGGTCCTCCAGTGCGTCTTACCGCACCTTCAACCTGCTCATGGGTAGGTCACTTGGTTTCGGGTCGACGACAACGTACTCTCGCCCTATTAAGACTCGCTTTCGCTTCGGCTCCGCTTCTTCAGCTTAACCTCGCACGTTATCGTCACTCGCCGGTCCATTCTACAAAAGGTACGCCATCACCCCTTAACGGGCTCTGACTACTTGTAAGCACACGGTTTCAGGTACTCTTTCACTCCCCTCCCGGGGTCCTTTTCACCTTTCCCTCACGGTACTGGTTCACTATCGGTCACTAGGAGTATTTAGCCTTGCCAGATGGTCCTGGCGGATTCCGACGGGATTCCTCGTGTCCCGCCGTACTCAGGATGCTGCTAGAGGTGTTATCGATTTCGAATACGAGGCTCTCACTCTCTTTGGCTGGCCTTCCCATGCCATTCTTCTATCCATTTCACTCTCACGTTGCAGTCCTACAACCCCAATGTGCATGCACATTGGTTTGGGCTCTTCCCATTTCGCTCGCCGCTACTCCGGGAATCGATTTTTCTTTCTCTTCCTGCAGGTACTTAGATGTTTCAGTTCTCTGCGTCTACCTCGCTTTCGCGTACTACGTCTTTCCTCGTAGTGGGTTCCCCCATTCGGATATCGCTGGATCTTTGCTTACTTACAGCTCCCCAACGCATTTCGTCGTTCGTCACGTCCTTCTTCGGCTCCTAGTGCCAAGGCATCCACCGTGCGCCCTTTGTTACTTAACCACATATTTTTGCGCTCGTTATCCTTTCAGATAACTTCTTTCGTTAACTCTTTGTTAACTCGGTTTGATTTCTCGGTTCAATTTATATTTTGTTTATAAATTTGTTTGTTTTGGTTATTCAGTTTTCAATGTGCTTGTTTGAGTGAAACCTCACTCAAAACTAAACAAAGACTCAAGAACGGTAGTTCCGTTACTCCTTAGAAAGGAGGTGATCCAGCCGCACCTTCCGATACGGCTACCTTGTTACGACTTCACCCCAATCATCTATCCCACCTTCGACGGCTCCCCCCTTTTGGTTAGGCCACCGGCTTCGGGTGTTACAAACTCTCGTGGTGTGACGGGCGGTGTGTACAAGACCCGGGAACGTATTCACCGCGGCGTGCTGATCCGCGATTACTAGCGATTCCGGCTTCATGTAGTCGAGTTGCAGACTACAATCCGAACTGAGAATGGCTTTTAGAGATTCGCTTACCCTCGCGAGTTCGCTGCTCGTTGTACCATCCATTGTAGCACGTGTGTAGCCCAGGTCATAAGGGGCATGATGATTTGACGTCATCCCCACCTTCCTCCGGTTTGTCACCGGCAGTCTCACTAGAGTCCCCATCTTATTGCTGGCAACTAGTGATAAGGGTTGCGCTCGTTGCGGGACTTAACCCAACATCTCACGACACGAGCTGACGACAACCATGCACCACCTGTATGGATGTCCCAAAGACTTCACCTATCTCTAGGCTATGCATCCTATGTCAAGACCTGGTAAGGTTCTTCGCGTTGCTTCGAATTAAACCACATGCTCCACCGCTTGTGCGGGTCCCCGTCAATTCCTTTGAGTTTCAGCCTTGCGGCCGTACTCCCCAGGCGGAGTGCTTATTGCGTTAACTCCAGCACTGAAGGGTGGAAACCCTCCAACACTTAGCACTCATCGTTTACGGCGTGGACTACCAGGGTATCTAATCCTGTTTGCTCCCCACGCTTTCGAGCCTCAGCGTCAGTTACAGACCAGCAAGTCGCCTTCGCCACTGGTGTTCCTCCATATATCTACGCATTTCACCGCTACACATGGAATTCCACTTGCCTCTTCTGCACTCAAGTTAACCAGTTTCCAATGACCCTCCACGGTTGAGCCGTGGGCTTTCACATCAGACTTAATTAACCGCCTGCACTCCCTTTACGCCCAATAAATCCGGACAACGCTTGCCACCTACGTATTACCGCGGCTGCTGGCACGTAGTTAGCCGTGGCTTTCTGGTTAGATACCGTCAATCTATCAGCATTCCCTCTGATAGCCCTTCTTCTCTAACAACAGTGCTTTACGATCCGAAAACCTTCTTCACACACGCGGCGTTGCTCCGTCAGACTTGCGTCCATTGCGGAAGATTCCCTACTGCTGCCTCCCGTAGGAGTTTGGGCCGTGTCTCAGTCCCAATGTGGCCGATCACCCTCTCAGGTCGGCTATGCATCATTGCCTTGGTAAGCCGCTACCTTACCAACTAGCTAATGCACCGCGGGACCATCCTTCAGTGACGCCTTAGCGTCTTTCCTCTTTCTATCATGCGATAAAAAGTCCTATGCGGTATTAGCAATCGTTTCCGACTGTTATCCCCCGCTGAAGGGTAGGTTTCCCACGTGTTACTCACCCGTGCGCCACTCACTTTGATAAGAACAAGTTCTTATCTCCGTTCGTTCGACTTGCATGTATTAGGCACGCCGCCAGCGTTCGTCCTGAGCCAGGATCAAACTCTCATGAAAGTTTCATGAGTCTTCATTGACTCTTACTATTTACTAGCTTACATCTTTTAAGAGGTGTCCCTCTGTCTCGAATTTATTATTCGGGTTGTGATAGCTGCTTGCTATCCCCTACACATTCTTGGTTTGTTCTTTGTTTAGTTTTCAATGAGCTTTCGTTGTCCTTGCGACAACTCCTATATATTACTACAAGCTTTTTCGTTTGTCAACAACTTTTTTTGTTCTTGTTGAACTTTTTTTCGCTCGTTCGTGTTCTCTCGTGAGAACTCCCTTATATTATCATCCTTTACTTCTCGCGTCAACACTTTTTTGTAACTTTTTTGAAAAAATGTTGTTTAGTATCCTGAATTTGGAAACTTCTATAACTTTTTCTATTATTTGTATAATAATGTCAATCCTATCAATATGCTTAGCGGTTTTTCCAAATTTAATTGTTAATATTTACTACCTTTTCTTTTCTAATTTTCTATACAAAATACAACACCTATCTAGAGCACTTAATTTTGGCTCTCGCGATAGGTGTTTCTTTTTATTCTAACAATTTCTTCACGGTTGTAGGTGAAAATAATATAATCATTGGATATATCTCTAATCTACCCGCAATCATACCGATACTTAGGATAAACTTGTTCCAATTTGAAAAGATACTAAAGTTTGCTACAGGACCGACTTCTGATAGTCCTGGTCCAATATTATTAAATGTCGCCGCAACCGCTGTAAAAGCCGTGGTGAAATCATTTGCCTCGGTAGATACTGATAGTAAAATAATAACAAACATTACAATGTATACCATTAAATAATGAGAAACTTGATTTTCTACCCGTTTACTGAGTGCTTTTCCCGATATTTTCGGTACAACGACTCTACCATTTTGTGCAGAACGTTTTAATTCGGCAATAGACTCTTTAATATATATCAAGATTCTAATAACTTTGATGCCACCTGCTGTAGACCCGGCGCATCCTCCAATAAACATGAGTAATACTAGAATTATTTGTGAGAAGACAGGCCATTTTGAAAAATCAGTCACAGAATACCCTGTTGTAGTAATTATCGAACTAACGGTAAAGAATACTTCTCTTAATAAATCACTGAATGCATCATAGTATCGCATAACATTAACAATAATAAGTGTCGTAGCTGTGATAACAATCAAAATATAAAATCGCAATTCTTCATCATTTTTCAATAATTCTTTTAAATAACCTAATAAGGATAAATAATAGATATTAAAATTAATCCCAAATAGTAACATCCCAATCCCGATAATCCACTCTATCATCTGTTTATGTTGATAGATAGCAAAACCTTGATCATTAATTCCAAATCCACCGGTTCCGGCTGTACCAAATGCAAGTAAAAATGCATCAAAGAGGGGAACTTTTACAAGAACAAGTACCAATACTAAAATAGCAGTCATAATGATATATAAACCATACAATATTCTAGCTGTTCCACTTAATTTCGAAACTAATTTTCCAAAAGTTGGACCGGGGACTTCTGCTCGCATTAGCTGAATATATTCAGATGTATTCGGTAAAACAGCCAACGTAAAGACTAGAAATCCCATACCTCCGACAAAATGTGTAAAACTACGCCAAAACAGTGATGAGTGTTTCAGTGTCGATAATGTCGGTAAGATACTTGAACCGGTTGTTGTAAAGCCACTAGCTATTTCAAAAAATGCGTCAAAGATATTAGGTATTTCTTTTGTTAATACTAACGGTAATGCACCAAAAAATGACAGTGTTATCCAACCTAATGCTACAATTACCATACCTTCACGAGAATATAGCTTAATTTTTTTAGGATTTAATCTACCAGCTAAAAAAGCGATTATCCCTAACAATATCGAAACAAATAAATAGCTGCCAATTTGTTGAACTGGTTCACGGTAAATTAATCCAATTATCACTGGTAGTAACAATAATAATGATTCTACTAATAATATTTTGCCTAATAAATAGGCAACAACTGTGCGTTTCACTATTCTCCTCCCACTACATCAAAATATCTTCTAAATCTTCAAACATGCTAGCTGTTGTCACAATCAGGACACGGTCATGTGGCATGAGTTGGTCATTACCATTTGGAAATATCAATTCTTGGCCACGCATAATATAAGCAATAAGAACATTTGGTTTGATTTTCAATTGGAATAATGGCATATTACATACTTTACTATTTCGGGTTACTCGAAATTGCAATACTTCTACTTGATTATCTTCCAATCGATACAATGCTTCGACGTTGGAGCCTTGAATATTCGCTCTTGCTCTGACAAATTGAATAATTTCGTTGGCTACGATTTGTTTGGGTGTAATAATTGTTCTTAATTGTACCGATGTAAGTATTTTTAATATTTCTACTCGACTCATTTTTGTAATAACTTTTTTTACACCACTATGACGCGCAAATACAGACATCACGAGATTTTCTTCATCGACACCTGTTAACGACATAAATGAATCAAAATCAGCTAAACCATATTCTTCTAAAACTTCATGATCAGAACCATCTGCATGAATAATTGTCGCATTCGGAAACTCTTCACTCAAATATTGCGCCCGTTGTCTATCTAATTCAATCACTGTCGCCTTAATTCTACTTTGTTTCAAAGCTTTCAATACATAGTATGCAATTCGACCGCCACCAATCATTAAAGTAGACCGAATTGATTTTTCATTACTGCCAATCACTTTAAAGAAGCGCATCATATCCGTTGCTTCCCCTGTAATAAAAATACGGTCATTGGCTTGAATTCGATAATCACCACTAGGAATAATCGCTTCATTGTCACGAATACTCATACAGACTAAAATCGAACCAAATCGTTGACGAAATTCACGTAAATCAACGCCTACTAACTTAGATTCATCAGTAATTTCTACTTCTACTAAGTTGACTCGGTCCCCAGCAAATGATTCAGCGCTTAATGCGGATGGATATTTTAATACTCTAACAATGTCTCTTGCAGCTGATAACTCCGGATTAATGATGAGAGATAAACCAAGGCTTTCTTTTAAGACACTTTGATGGTTTGAATATTCTGGATTTCTGACACGTGCAACTGTATAAGTCGCCCCAAGATTTTTTGCTAAGACCGATGAAATTAGATTAATCTCATCCATCTCTGTAACGGCAATAAATACATCCGCCGTATCAACACCGATTTCTTGTTGAATTTCAATATTAGCACCATTTCCAACAATACCAGTAATATCAAATTTATTCATTAAATGTTCCAGTTTTTGTTCATCTTTTTCTATTAACAAAATATCATTATGTTCATGGGATAATTCAGCGCAAAGTTTTTCTCCAACTTTTCCGCCTCCAACAATGACTATTTTCATTTTCTTCCTCCAAATATTCTTTCATCATACTCTGTCTATTTTACCGTAAATAAACATTTAAATGAAGAGTAGTTGCCGTTTATTTGTCAATCTTGTAACTTAATCAAAGATGCAAATGATGCTATACTATAAATATTAATGATAATACATCTTACACGCCCTGGTGTCTAACCAGAGTGATTAAAGCAAAAATCATCATTGCATACTGGTAGTCACGAAGCGATTGCTGAGACAGCCTCAAGCAAACCGGAATCACACATAGTGTGAGCGTGGGGGGGTAAATCGGACTAATGGAACAGTGGTCGCAAAAGCGCTTCAAGAGCAATGTGAAGTCGATGCCGAAGCAGCCCAAGCGAACTGGGAAAAGGAGAGTTTACACATGAAACAATTAAAACATTTTATTGAACAATACTATGATGAAATCGTGGCACATCGTCGATATTTACATCAACATCCAGAATTATCTTTACATGAAAAGGAAACTGCACACTACGTATCCAAGCAGCTCACCGCATTAGGTATTGCGCACCAAACAAATATCGGTGGACATGGTGTCGTTGGTCTTATTGAAGGTGCCTTTCCAGGACCTACTTTACTCATTCGTGCAGATATGGATGCACTACCGATTCAAGAAGCGACAAACCTACCCTTTGCCTCCGAAAATCCCAATATTATGCACGCTTGTGGACATGATATTCATACGGCGAATTTACTTGGTATTGCTAAGATTTTACTGCATTATCAATCATCGTTACATGGCAATGTGAAACTCGTCTTCCAACCTGCTGAAGAAGGTCATAATGGCGCCAATTCAATGATTGCTGACGGCATTATGGAAAATCCAACTGTCGATTATGCGATTGGTTTGCATATCGAACCACATTTAAAATTAGGGACAGTAGCTATTGAAGAGGGACCTATCAGTGCATATCCAGAATTTTTTACGATTCAATTACACGGACGTGGTGGACACGGTAGTCTGCCTTATGCTTCTGTTGACCCATTACGTGCAGGTGTTCATCTTTATCAACTCATCCATGATTTACATAAAGAAATCAATCCACTTCATCCTCATGTGATTCAAATTTGTTCAATGCAAGCTGGCGAAGCACCTGCTGTTATTCCTGATTACTGCGTATTAAAAGGGACCGTTCGGACTCATTTTGCAGAGGATAAAGACCATATTCAGCAACGTATTCGTCAATTGACTCAGATGGTTGAATCTTTCTATCATGTTGAAAGTAGCATTCAATATCATTGTCCAGCTACACCAGTATTTAATGACCCGGAAAAAGCTGAAATCGCACGTCATTTAATGGATGATGTTTTTCCAGAAGGTCTTGTATCCAGTGTCCACTTCAAAATGGTTGGTGAAGATTTTGCAAGTTTCTCTGATAGAGTACCAGCTACCTTTCTAGTCGTTGGATGTAGTGAGGATTTAAATAACTACTATCCATTACACAATGCACAATTCAATCCAAACGAGGCAGTTATAAAATACGGGAGTCATGCATTATTAAAAATCGCTCTACATTACTTAAACGCGGCTCATTAATGATTATATTATCACTAAAATAGGTAGTGTCATCCTCTGCACTTGTAGTCGTCACATCAATCTAGCTCTAAAAAATAGGCATCGATACCCAAAACAACAGTATCGATGCCTAAAAAATTTACTTTTCACTTTATTTCGCTTGGTCCGGCTCTACTTTTGCGATTTTCCCTTGTTGAATGTACACAGTTAGAACTGCAATATCTGCTGGATTTACACCACTGACACGACTGGCTTGTCCTAGGGTTGTCGGCTGAATTTTTTTCAACCGGTCTTTTGCTTCCGTAGCCAAGCTATCAATCGCATCATAATCAATATTTTCTGGAATTGCTTTTTCTTCCATCGCTTTCATCTTTTCTACACGTTGAACAGCTTTATTGATATAGCCCTCGTATTTGGTTTGAATTTCAACTTGTTCTGCAACTTGACGCTCTAATACTCCTTGTTCGCGGGGAATTAATTGTACCAATGCTTGATATTTTACTTCTGGTCGTTTCAACAAATCAATCGCCAAAATACCATCTTTCAACTGCGTTGACTGAATACTATCTAAATATTCAATTAAACCTTTTGTTTTTGGTGTCAAACGAATAGCCATTAATCGTTCAATTTCTTCACTCACCAATTGTTGTTTTAATGTAAATTGTGCATAACGCTCTTTATCAACTAACCCTAATTGATGCCCCAACTCAGTCAAACGTAAATCGGCATTATCGTGACGCAATAATAATCGATATTCTGCACGTGATGTTAACAGACGATACGGTTCTGTCGTCCCTTTAGTGACTAAATCATCAATCATAACACCAATATAGCCTTCGCTACGCTTCATAATAAATGGATCTTTGCCTTGCACTTTAAGGGCGGCATTAATTCCAGCAATAAGACCTTGTCCCGCTGCTTCTTCATAACCACTCGTTCCATTCATCTGTCCGGCCGTAAATAGCCCCGCCACTAATTTTGTTTCAAGTGATAAACGTAATTGATGTGGGATAACAACGTCGTATTCAATCGCATAGCCAGGTCGCATCAATTCAGCACGTTCCATTCCCTTTATAGAGCGAATCATGGCTAATTGAACATCTTCCGGCATCGAAGTCGATAATCCTTGCACATACATTTCATCGGTTGATAATGCTTCTGGTTCAATGAAAATTTGATGACGCGGTTTGTCACTGAAGCGTACGATTTTATCCTCAATTGAAGGACAATATCGTGCTCCTACTCCTTCAACCATTCCACTAAACATTGGTGCCCGATGTAAATTCGCTTGAATAATTTCATGCGTAGACTCATTCGTATGAGTTAACCAACACGGAACACTGTCTTCTTTATAATCCTCATCAGGTGTCATAAATGAAAAATGATTAGGCGAATCATCACCTGGTTGAATTTCTGTTAATTCAAAATCAATAGTATCGCGATGAATACGTGGCGGTGTACCTGTTTTAAATCGTGCTAATTCAAACCCTAAGTTTAACAAATTTTCAGATAATTTAATTGATGGTAGGGTATTATTAGGACCTGAGGAATAACTTAATTCGCCAATAATAATTTTACCGCGTGAAGAAGTACCAGCTGTTAATACCACAGCGTTTGAACGGTAAATCGCTCCTGTTTGCGTAATAACTCCTTTACAAGCACCGTCTTCAACGATTAATTCATTAACTAGGCCTTGTTTTAAATCCAAATTTTCAGTGTTTTCAAGTACTTGTTTCATTGATTGAGCGTAAAGATGTTTATCCGCCTGTGCTCGTAATGCTTGTACGGCTGGACCTTTACCTGTGTTTAACAAACGCATTTGAATATACGTTTTATCGATATTTCTTCCCATTTCACCACCTAAGGCATCAATTTCACGAACGACCACCCCTTTGGCAGGTCCGCCTACTGATGGATTACATGGCATAAAAGCAACCATTTCTAAATTCAATGTTAATAATAATGTTTTACTCCCCATACGTGCACTTGCTAATGCTGCTTCAGAACCCGCATGACCAGCTCCTACTACAATAACATCATATTGTCCTGCTTCAAAAGTCTGCATTGTTTTCCCCCTATTCTAGTTCCAACGAGATAAATTGATTCAACTTTACAAACTGCCTCAGTGCATTTCACACACGGCGTTAGCTTTCTAATCCGGTTTCTGTTCCGCTTGACTTGACGTCCACTTCAACAAAATTCTTTGTTCGCTGCACGTACGCCGAAATTTGTATTTTGACTCGGTCGGACTGCCTCGACATCCACTTCGCATAACGCTTGAAGTGATTATGCCCTATGCTCCCGTGATTCTAGGCAGAACGACCTCCTTCAAACCATATCTTCCAGTGGTTTATTTCAGAACACTCTTGTATTGTTCTGGTTCAATGGATTGGCTTAATGTCCGCTTCAAAAGTCTTCTTCATGCATATTTCACACTTGATGGATTCTTTTCAGTAATTCAAGTCAAAATATCCTCTCTTACTATGGATTATGTATTTTTATAAAATTCTACCGAATGCTCCATCAATTGTCCATTTTCATAGGTAAAATTAGCTGAAAAAAATGGTGTTCGTTCTAATACCCATGATACAAATAGGTTATCCCCTTCCCATGTTGGTTTATCTTTAATGTCTTCATAATTGACCCAAGACAATGTACCTTCTGGACACTCTGTTTGTAATTCGCCAGAAAACTCCGTCACACGATACACAAAACTGTACCAATCTTCTCCATCTTGTGTAAAGTTTGGAAATGTAATAAAGCCACATAATTCCATCTTCTCAGCAACCAAACCTGTTTCTTCTAAAATTTCTCTTTTAGCGCATGCCTCAGGTGTTTCGCCTGGTTCAAATTTTCCACCTACACTAACCCATTTATCTTTATGAATATCATACTGGCGTTTATTACGATGAAGCAATAAAAATTGTGAGCCATTATCAATATAACAAATCGTCGATAATTTCATATTCTTCCTACTTTCCTAAGCAAAATTGGCTAAATAGTTTGTCTAATAACTCGTCTTGAACACTTTCTCCGATGATTTCACCCAATAAATCCCACGCTTTTGTAAAATCAATTTGAATTAAATCGACTGGCATACTAGCGTCAATCGCATCTAACACCTCATCTAATGCAGCAATCGCTTGATGAAGCAAGGCAGTATGTCTTGAATTGAGTAAATAATTAACATCTGTCGCTTGTAACTGTCCCGCAAAAAATTTCTGCTCAATCGCCTGTTCTAATTGTTCAATACCATTTTCTGTTGCCATTGACGTGTAAATCACTTCATCTTTATCGGTGTACTGAGCTAAAACTTTTTGATTTAGCTGCATCGGTAAATCTTGCTTATTCAACAAGATAATACGTGTCTTACCGTTTGTTGCGGTTAATAATTCGATATCTGTTTCTTGCAGTGGTTCCGACTGATTCAATAATAAGATAATTAAATCAGCTTGTTCCATTAATTGTCTCGATTTATCAACACCAATCTGCTCAACTAATTCATCGGTTTGACGAATACCAGCAGTATCAATTAGTTTTAATGGTACGCCGCGAATATTAACATATTCTTCAATTGTATCGCGGGTAGTTCCTTCAATATCCGTTACAATCGCCTTTTCAATCCCCGTCAATCGGTTTAAGAGACTTGATTTTCCAACATTCGGACGACCGATAATGGCTGTTTGAATACCTTCCCGGAATAATTTTCCTTGTTGTGCTTGTTGTAAGATTTGCTTAATTTGCTGTTTAACTGTCTGTGACGTCTCATGTAAATATTGTAGCGATACTTCTTCAACGTCATCGTATTCAGGATAATCGATCGTTACTTCAACTTGCGCCAAGGTTTGTAGCATTTCCTGTCTTAATTGACGGATTTTTTCCGATAGACTCCCCTTTAATTGATTCATCGAAGCAGCCATTGCACGACTTGTTTTTGCTTGAATTAAATCCATCACAGCTTCAGCTTGTGACAAATCGATACGGCCGTTTAAAAAGGCACGTTTTGTAAATTCACCAGGTTCTGCTAAGCGAGCACCAACTTGCAATAATAAATCTAAAATCCGCTGCACAGCGATAACACCACCATGACAATTGATTTCCACAACATCTTCAGTTGTAAATGAACGTGGCGAGCGCATAATACTAACCATTACCTCATCTATAATCATCTTATCTTTTGGGTCAACAATATGACCATAGTGAATTGTATGACTCGCCATTTGCTTTAAATCTTTTCCTTTAAATACTTTTGCCGCCAATTCAATGGCTTGCGGACCACTTAAACGTACAATCCCAATCGCACCTTCACCTAATGCAGTTGAAATCGCAACGATGGTGTCCATTTGATACATGACATTGCCTCCTTTATTCAAAATAAAAAAGTGCCTAAATTACCCTTTTATACAAAAGAGTAATCCGCACTTTGACTGCTGTTTATTCATTTCGATTGCATTATACCAAAACATTTGTCTTGATTGCAAATAAAATTTTTACTTTCCAACACGTTTGCGCCGACGGGCAAATTCTGAGAAACTAAATTTCTCTAAGCGATGGTAACTGGTTGTATATTGGAAGAAAGACGTATCTTCTAAAAAGACTTCGCTACTGACATTGATGACATAATCGAGTGGCGTCAATTTCATTAAGTTAATACCCATTTCATTCGCTTTTTCAGCCACCCCATATTTATTCGCATAACTAATTTCTAAATTCAATTCCTCTTCAAAATAATGATAAATAGAACGCAATGCGTGAGAATGAGGAATATTTGGTACATATTTACAACGAATATAGTCTTCATCAACAATCATGACTTCACCTTTAACTGAACGTGTCCGCACTAAGTGGATAAATTTCTCGCCGGGTCTAATATCAAATTTTCCAACTAAAAATTCAGGTGTAGGTTCAATATCATTGAGAATAATTTGTGTCTCTGACTGAATCCCTTGCTCATCTTGCAATTCTTTATGACTAACTAAACCACTAATCGGAAAAGAAAAGCGATGGAAATCTAAAACAACCGAACCACGACCTTGTTTCTTTTGAATAAAGCCATTTTCTAATAATAATTTTTGTGCTTTACGAATCGTTTCTCTTGAAACACCGTAAGTTTCTGCTAAATCATGTTCACTTGGAATTAAGGAGCCTATTGGAAAGACCCCTGTTTTAATTTTCTTTTCAATATCTAAGTAAATTCGTTCAAATTTATTCATCGTTCGTTACTGCTCCTTTTTTTTATTTCAGTTCTCATTATTTTCATTTACTTGATTTGCTGTCCATACACCACCATCTGGATACGGTAAGTTGTCTGGTAATAACCCTAAACCATTGACTGATAACTTTACTTTTTTGACACCAAAATGACTAGCAAGTGTTTCTACCATTGCCGGAATCACACCAGCTTCTGTTGCTGGATGTTGATTTATTGCTGCTACAACCCCTGATGAAAAATCAATCATTAGTACATCATTATCTAATGATACCGAATTAACCGTAATATTTTCAGAAATCCATCCGAGTGTTTGAAATAACCGCGTATAAATCATCGCTACTTGGTCATTTGTTTGCCAAGACATATCAATACTATCCAACGTCACCTGACCCTTATTACTTTCATCTGGTCGATAAATTGGCATCGCTTGAGTCATCTTCGCATTCATCTGCATATCAGTGACTTGCCAATGTTGCTGTTTTTCTGACTCAGATGCCGGTATTTGCCAAATCGCTACTACACCATTATTTTTAGCATAATAATAATGAATTTCATAATCCGCTGAATGATACGTTACTTCAATTACATCATGAAAGGTTCCTTGTGTTAGTTTGATTTCCTTGTATAAATTCGTAATAGTTGCCTCAATCCCATCCGCTGCTTGCCACGAAGTGCCTTTGGTCAGCGGCGCTTGAAGTAGAACCATTTCCGTAATTGGATTTTCGTGCACCTGATTTAGGTGATTCATCGGAAATGCTGATGTTTTTTCATTGGCTAGTTGTATCATCTGTTGAGTATTCCATGAATAGTATTTATTGTTTACTTTATCACCATTCACTTCACGCATTTGAATGAGACCCAGCCCTCCATCAACATAATCCATATACAAGGAAAAAGCACTCGATTGATTACTAAGCTTCTTTCGTTGATTAGGTTGCGCAATAAGAAATTGAGATATATCATCAAATGTTTTCGATTCATCATAGGGTGTAAACGTTGATGAATCAAAATCAGTTTTAACACCTGTCGCTAATTCATCAGAAGTTTTTTCTTTTTCCTGGTTAACTTTTGCATTAATTTCGGATTTTTTTGCTTCACTTAAATGAATCATGGGTTCTTTTTGACAACCACATAATAACAATATTGATCCCAATACCAATAAAATGGATTGTTTCATTTTTTTACCCCTCTGCCCTTCATCGTTCCATCGCGCTGAATTTATCTTTTTCTTGATATTATTTTACGTAAAATGCCTAGAAATATCAAGTGTTCAAACTCTTTATTGACAAGAGTTTTATATAGTATTTGCAAATTGTATCGTATCATCCCTTTCGTTTAAACACAGCTGTTTCATAGGCACTTAATGTAATAACATTTCCCTTGATAATTGCATTACCATTACCAATCATTTTATCAGCTGCCTGCCATTCAGTTGGCACTTCAATTGTTACATCTCCTGCATAAAAATGACTCAAGACTAATACTCGTTCATTTTGATAAGCTCTAACGTACGCCATTACCTTATCATGTTCTAATAAATACGGTGTATAGGTTCCTTCAATCAATGCTGGTTCGGTTTTACGTAAGGAAATTAACTGCTGATAATATTTGAAAATACTATGTTCACTAACTTGGTCTTGTTCAACGTTCACTTCCGTAAAATTATTAGCTACTGCCAGCCAAGGTAAACGATTAGAAAAGCCTGCATTCGTAGAACGATCCCACTGCATCGGTGTTCGACTATTATCACGTGATTTTGATTGGATAATCGCCATCGCTTTTTCAATGGAGTAACCTTTGTCCAACATTAATTGGTAATTATTATGGGTTTCGATGTCATTATATTGTTCGATTTTATTATAATTAGGGTTTGTCATCCCGATTTCTTCGCCTTGGTAAATAAACGGTGTTCCTCGTAAAAATTGAATCGTCGTGGCTAACATTGTCTGCGTCTGGAAAGGATAATTTTCTACATCTCCGAAACGACTATTGGAACGTGGTTGATCATGGTTATTTAAAAATAATGCGTTCCAGCCATTATAATCCGACATTCCTTGCTGCCAATCATTTAAAATCTGTTTTAATTCTAAAAATCTAAACGGTGGATTACTCCATTTGTCGCCATTATCATAATCCACTTTCAAATGATGGAAACTAAAAATCATGGATAATTCATTTTCTTCAGGATTTGTATATCGAATACCATTTTCAATCGTCGTTGAAGACATTTCACCAACTGTTACAATATCGTCTCGTAAACCAAACGTTTGTTGATTTAATTCATTAATCCATTCATGCACAATCGGTGTATCAGTATACAGTGATTTTTCTTGCGCTGACCCAGGTGCTTGACTATCCACTAAATGTTGGTCTTTCCCGATAACATTCAACACATCAAATCGAAAACCTTTGACTCCTTTTTCTAACCAAAATCGAACGACTTTATGTAACTCTTTACGTACATTTTCATTATGCCAATTTAAATCTGCTTGTGTCACATCATACAGATGTAAATAATATAAATCTGTATCGCCAAAAGGTGCCCATGCCGGTCCAC
The DNA here is from genome assembly GCA_016126655.1 of Aerococcaceae bacterium zg-1292. GTDB lineage: Bacteria > Bacillota > Bacilli > Lactobacillales > Aerococcaceae > Globicatella. The sequence continues at coordinate 2,419,780 of CP065955.1, forward strand.
CAAATTTTGACTCCCAATTAGTAGGTAAACTACCATCTGATTTTGCTGGTCGTAAATAATAAAAATCTTGATAATATGTATCGCCTGCTAATGCCTTTTTAAACCACTCATGCTCCGTTGAGGTATGATTGAACACCATATCTAGCATAATATCAATTCCATACTTTTGACATTCTATCACTAAACGTTCAAAAGTTTCCATCGTACCAAATAATGGATCAATATCGGTATAATCACTAATGTCATAGCCATTATCATTTTGCGGCGAAGGATAAAAAGGATTCATCCAAATCATATTAATTCCGAGTTTTGACAAATAAGGAATTCTTTCAATGACACCTTCTAAGTCACCAATTCCGTTACCCGTCGTATCATTAAATGACTTAGGATACAGTTGATAAATAATCTTGTCTTTTACTGCCATTGTTCTACACCACTTTCTAATTAATTTTATAAACGTTAAAAACAGTGGGCATAAAGCACCAATAGGAAGTATTACACTCCTTTTGTTACCTTATGCCCGGTATTAACATCTGAATAAAATAAGCAATAACTTAACTTATCTATGCTTTTTTACTTGAAAATAAATTCATTTTCTTAAATAAGATGGTCAAGGTAATTGGAATTACAATGGCCACTATCATTGCTAAAATAAAGAATAACATTGAGTCTCTAGTAATAACTAAAAATCCTGGTAAACCACCAACACCAATTGATACGGCTTGTACATTGAAGGTTGTAGCAATTAAACCAGCAATACTTGAACCAATCATCGCTGCTACGAATGGATAGACATATTTTAACGTAATACCAAACATTGCTGGTTCTGTTACACCTAGATAAGCTGATACAAATGATGGAATCGTCACTTGAGATTCTTCTTTATCGTGGCGTGTTAACCACCAGTATCCAACTACTGCTGAACCTTGTGCAATATTAGATAGAGCAATCATCGGCCATAAACCTGTTGTATTCGTTGCAGTATCTGCAATTAATTGCGTATCGATGGCATTAGTCATATGATGTAATCCAGTAATTACTAATGGTGAATATAGCGCACCAAAAATAGCACCAAATAACCATTTGAACGGTCCTGTTAATCCAGCTAATACAACTGTTGAAATAATGTTACCTAACCACCAACCAATTGGTCCTAGTACCGTATGCGCTAAAATAACTGCAGGTACTAAGGCTAAAAATGGTACTAAAATCATGGATAACATTTCCGGTACAATACGACGCCAGAATTTTTCAAGATAACCTAATGTTAAACCAGCTAACATCGCAGGAATAACTTGTGCTTGATAACCAATCATATTTACTTTGAAAAAACCAAAATCCCATTGCGGAACCGTACCATCTGCCAATGCACCTGCAGCGCCGTATGCATTTAATAATTGCGGCGAAACAAGTGTCAACCCTAATACAATACCTAAAATTTGAGTCGTACCCATACGGCGTGTTACTGCCCATACAATACCAACCGGTAAAAAGTGGAAAATTGCTTCCCCAGGTAACCATAGGAAGTGGTTTACTCCTGCCCAAAATTGGCTAACATCAACAATTGAATTATAGACTGGTGTCCCATCGGCATTCATTTGTGCGATACCATCGACTACTTTTTGTCCGAGGGATTCAAATCCAACTCCTTCTAAAATATTACGAAAACCTAAAATCAAACCACCAACAATAATTGCAGGAATAATCGGTGCAAAAATTTCAGCTAAAAAGGCCATTGCTTGTTGCAATTTATTTTGATTTTTCTCTGCTGCTTTTTTTACATCATCTTTGGATGCTTGCGTTACACCTGAAATGGCAGAAAAATCTTTATAAAATTCTGATACTGCATTTCCGATAATAACTTGAAATTGTCCTGCTTGAGTAAACGTTCCTTTTACCGAACTTAATTTCTCAATCGCTTCGACATTTGCTTTTTGTGGGTCAACTAAAGCAAATCGCATACGCGTTGCGCAGTGCGTAACCGCAGCGATATTTTCAGTTCCCCCAACCAAATCCAACAACGATTGTGCATCTTGTTTGAATTGTGACATTCTCTCTCCTCCTCTTTGTCTATACAATTATTTTTATTATACTTGTAAACGATTTAGAATGCAAGTAGATATTTGAATATAATTTATAATTGAAGAAGCGTCTTCAAACTACTTGGTTTAAGTCAACAAATTGCTAAGCGGCTTCAAAAGCGTTAGAGGAAATGACATCGTAGCTGCCTAACAAACTGAATTCCCAGACATATAAATAGAATAATCATAATAAATGTTGCTTTGTCAATATTTGCAGCTACCTAAACACAGTTATCAGAGAAATTACCTGTTTTATCCAACATAACGAAAAAAACGTATGTTTACCTTACGACATCTAAATATCAACATTTATTTGAAAAGAAATTAATTGTATCCTATGAAATCGTTATGAACTCGGGAATTCAGGTAACAAGCTAAAATAATATGAAAAATACTCACAAAATTTTATTCAATCATAAAATCCGTGAGTATTTAACAATTACGCTTTATATTCAACTACTAAATAACGATTTGGATCGCGTCCTTCTGAATGTGTTTCAATGTGATCCACTTTACTTAAATAAGCATGAATTTGTTTTCGTTCATAACTTGGCAATGGATCTAGCACGACCGATTGCTTCGTACGTAATACTTCTTTGGCAGTACGCTCGGCAATTTGTTCCAATACAGTCGCACGACGATCACGATAATCACCAATATTTAAAATAATAGACTGACGTCGACGATCATATTGATGAACCTTCACTTGCGCTAAAACTTGTAATGCATTAATAATTTTACCGTGTTTTCCAATAATCAGACCTGACTTTTCAGTTTGAATATTGAAGATAAGTTGGTTGCGTTTATTTTCAACTTCAATCGTTGACTCAGCACCATAAGCACGAATGACATCTTCTAAGTAACGGGCAACTAATTCATGTTTAGCTGCTAAATCTATCTCAGTTTCTGATTCAGTTTTAGTTTCAGCAGTAGTTGGCTGTTCAACCGTTTCAGCAGTTGCTTCTTGCTCAGCTACTTCAATCATTTCAACTGGAACAACAACATCTTCTTCCACTAAACTATCTTCTTCCACTGCCTCAGATTGTACGGTGACTTCTGGTTTTGTTACTTCAATCGTTGGCTCATCCATCACTGTTTCGAGTGTAGAAATATCAATTTTTTGATTTGCACTTACTTCTACGATTGCGTCTTGTTTACCAAAACCAAATAACCCTTTTTTCCCTTCACTAATCACGTTAATTTGAGCTTCATCACGGGTAATATTTAATTTAGTCAAAGCAATTTTAACTGCTTTCTCAACTGTTTCGGCTCTTACTGTAGTACTTTGTTCCATTCTCTTCGACTCCTATCTTCTTTTTGCTCGTTTTAATGCTTTACGCAATGCTTTTTCTTTTGCTTTTTCTTCTTCCTCTTTCGCTTTACGCTCTGCAATAATTTTAAATGGATTATTATATACAAAGGTTTGAATTAAAGTAACCGCATTGGATACTACCCAATATAATGAAACGGCACTTGGAAACGACATCGAAATAATTAAAATCATCAACGGCATCACATACATGAATACCTTCATCTGACTATTTTGTTTTGGATTGGATAACATTGAATAATAGGAATTAGCAAACATTAACCCTGCAGCCAATATCGGTAAGATAAAGTAGGGGTCCACTTTTCCTAAATTCGTCCATAAAAAATGTCCTTGGCGCAATACCTCTGTTCGAACAATTGCTTGATACAATGCCATCATTACTGGTAATTGGATGAATAATGGTAAACACCCTGCGAATTGATTGATGCCTCTTGTTTCCATTAACAATTGTTGTTCTTCTTGCATCAATCGCATCGATTCACGATCACGATTTGGATATTTTTCTTTAATTTTATCCAATTCCGGTTGCAATTCTTGCATTTGTCTTTGCGATTTTAATTGCATCTTCGTTAATGGAATCAAGGCGCCTCTAATAATTAATGTAAATAAAATAATACCAATCGCATAACTGCCGCCAAATAAATTGGACAGCCAGACGATAAATTGCGATAAATTATAGATGATGTAGCGATCCCATAAATTGGTGCTTTCAGATGTAATCGGAGTGTTAACATTACCACACGCCGTCAATAATAGTACCAATCCAGCTAATAAGGTGAGTTGTATCCATTTTTTTGATTTTTTCATAATTCCTCCAACATTCCATCAATCATTTTTGACGACTGAAGCTAATTTCATGACGTGCAACAATGACTGTTTTACTTGATTAAAATTTTTACCTTTAATGTCATGCCGTGCAATCAATAAATAGTCATAATCTTGAGCAATTTGTGTATCGACTTCCATCATCGCATGACGCAATAGCCGTTTCACTCGGTTTCTTTCGACTGCATTTCCAATTTTTTTACCGACTGAAAAACCAACTCGAAAATGTGACTGATTGTTTTTAGGATAGATATATAATACGAGTTGACGATTCGCAAATGAAATGCCATTTTTGAAAGCAGTTTGGAAATCCTTTTCAGTTTTCACTCTATATGCCTTTTTCATAAATTACCTCATTACAAGACATCAATGTCTTCATTTTTCTTTCTTTATTATAAACCAAAACCTAGTAAAGTTAAATCTTTTTTCCATTATTATGACAACGTTATCGTAAAAAGATACGTTTTAGAACAATAAATTGGTCCATTAAGCCTGAATGATTTCAACAATCGTGCATGTAAAAAAAGACTAGAGTTACCCCTAGTCTAATCAATTATTATGCTGATAATTTAGCGCGTCCTTTTAAACGACGTTTTCTTAACACACGGCGACCATTTTTAGTACTCATACGTTTACGGAATCCGTGTACTTTTTTGCGTGTACGTTTTTTTGGTTGATAAGTTCTTTTCATTGTGACACCTCCTAAATCCACTTATGTCAATACTTAAAATATTTTAATGAAGTATAGGATATTTGTCAAGCTGTTATGTGTATTTTATCGTTGAAAAAGCAATAAAAAGATGTGGAACTTAAAGGATGAACAAAAAACATTGCATAAAGAGGCAAAATGTTTTGTGACTATCGAACTTATTAACACATCTAGTTGAGGTTTATGCACAAAATGCTGACTTATACACAATTTTATCCACAATTTACTAATGTGTTGTGCATAATTTTTATTGCTTACA